>DASSGL010000110.1:0-4875 GCA_035693525.1 Gaiellaceae bacterium
TCGGCCGCCGAGGCTAGACTTTTCGCCCATGGACGTCCTCGTTCTGATCGACAAGCTCGACGACCTCGTTCACAACGCGAAGGCCGTCCCCCTCACGGATCAGGTGCGCATCGACCGCGAGGAGATCTACGACATCCTCGACCAGATGCGCGCGACGATCCCCGAGGAGATCAAGCAGGCGCGCTGGATCGTCAAGGAGCGCCAGGAGATGCTCGCCGAGGCGAAGCGGGAGGTCGACCGGCTGCTCGCGGAGGCGCGCGAGCAGGCCGTTCGCGAGGCGTCGCAGACGGAGATCGTGAAGATCGCCGAGCGGCAGGCGCAGGACATCGTCGACGACGCGCGGCGCGAGGCGCGTGAGGCACGGCTCGAGATGGAGGACTGGGCCGACTCGATGCTCGCGTCGCTCGAGACGAACCTCGACCGCTTCCTCATCGCGGTTCGGCGCGGCCGCGAACGGCTCCACGAGCGCTCCCAGGAATCCGTCGTCGGTGCGGGGCTCGGCCCGATGGGCGACGGCTCGGCCGACGAGCTCGGCTACTCGTAGCGCTACCCTGGCGCGACGGTGCGCCGGACGATCGTCGAATGGGTCGTGACGCTTGCAGTCGCGGCTGTCGTGGTGCTCGCGGTCGAGGTCGAGGTCGCGCAGCCGTTCCGCGTTCCGACGTCGTCGATGGAGCCCACGCTCCACTGTGCGAAGCCGGGCGTCGGCTGCACGGGCTCGCTGAACGACCGGGTGATCGTCGCGAAGATCGTCTACCGCTTCCGGAATCCCGAGCGCGGCGAGATCGCCGTCTTCCACGCGCCGCCCGAGGCGAAGGAGCGCTGCACGGAGGGAGGCACCTACCTGAAGCGCGTGATCGGGCTTCCGGGCGAGCAGATCTCCGAGCGCGACGGCTTCTTCTACGTCGACGGCCGCAAGCTGAACGAGCCGTACGTGACGCAGTTCGAGCGCGACTCCGTCACGAAGACCTGGCCGCGCCTCGGCAAGGGCGAGTACTTCATGATGGGCGACAACAGGCTCGGCTCCTGCGACTCGCGGACGTGGGGGCCTGTGAGCCGCTCGGCGTTCATCGGCCCGGTCGTCGCGACGTACTGGCCGCCGACCCGCTGGACGGTTCGCTGATCTCCTTCGCGAGCACGACGAACGCCTCCGCTGCGGCGCTGCGATAGCGGTCGCGGTGCCACACGATCGCGAGCCGCCGCGCCGGGATGCGGTTGCCGAACGGGAGCGCGACGTAGGCGGGGTTGCGTGGGTTGACGACGAGCTGCGGGACGACCGCGACGCCGAGGCCCTCGGCGACGAGCCCTACGAGGGTGCCGTTGTCGTCGCTGCGGAAGACGACGTTCAGGTCCGGCACTCTGCCGCGCAGGTACGTCTCCGGCTCGCCGACCTGGCGCCACGTGACGAGGGGCATGCCGGCGAGGTCGCGGAGGGGTGGAGCGACGTCGCGCTCCGCGAGCTCCGAGCCTGCGGGCACGAGCAGGACGTAGGGATCGCGTAGCACCTCCTCGGCTTCGAACGGGCCTTCCGGCAGGGGCAGGTCGGCGAAGGTGAGATCGAGCTCGCCGTGCTCCAGCAGGCGGAGCAGGTCGGCGGCATCCGTCTCCTCGCGGACGCTCACCTCGACGCGCGGCCAGTCCTGCTTGAAGCGGCGGATGAGGCCGGGGAGGATGCGGGCTCCCACGCTCTGGTAGATGCCGACGCGCAGCGGCCCCGCCGCGCCTTCGGCGAGCGCTGCCATGTCGGCCTTCGCCGCGTCGAGCTGCGCGACGATCGCGTCCGCGTGACGGAGCAGCAGCCGCCCGGCGTCGGTGAGGTCGACGGGGCGGGGGCCGCCCGGCCGCTCGACGAGGCGCTGCCCGACGCTCCGCTCGAGCCGCGAGATCTGCTGGCTGATCGCCGACTGCGTGTAGCCGAGCTCCCGCGCCGCGGCCCCGAAGGAGCGCGTCCGCCCGACCGCCTCGAGGGCGGCGAGATGGCGCAGCTCGATCCCGAGAAATCCATTACGTTCCATGATCGAATTCAATTGTAACTGGATTTGTGCTAATGGCAGCCCGCAGGCACGCTGAGTGGAATGAGGCTTGCGGCTGCACTCGGGATCGTCTACGTCGTCTGGGGATCGACGTATCTCGCGATCGCCGTCGCCGACCGGACGCTGCCGCCGATGCTCATGCTCTCGGCGCGCTTCCTGCTGGCAGGCGCGCTTCTCTACGGCTTCCTCAGGCGCCGCGGCGACGTGGCGGCCGAGCGGCCGGGACGGCGGCAGTGGGGAGCGGCCGCGGCCGTGGGCCTCGCTCTCCTCGTGCTCGACACGGGCGCCGTCGCCTGGGCCGAGCAGCGGGTCGCGTCGGGCACTGCCGCGCTCCTCATCGCGAGCGTGCCGCTCTTCATGGCGATCATCGACCGTGCGTTCTTCGGCATGCGGCTGTCCGTCGGCGCCGCAGCCGGCATCGCCACGGGGCTGCTCGGCGTCGCGATCCTCGCCGGGCCGACCGGGCGCGTGGACGCGCTCGGGGCGGCCGCGCTCCTCTTCGCCTCGCTCGCGTGGGCGGGAGGGTCGGCCTACGCGAGGGTTGCGCCTCTTCCGCGGCAGCCGTTGCTCTCCGCGGCGATGCAGATGCTCTGCGCCGGCGTCGGCCTCGCGGTCGTCGGCATCGCGCGGGGCGAGCTCGGGCAGCTCCATCCGGCCGCCGTGTCCGTCGAGTCGCTCGCCGCGTTCGCATTCCTCGTCGTCTTCGGCTCGCTCGTCGCGTTCACGGCGTACGCCTGGCTGCTCGGGCGCGCGCCCACGCCGCTGCTCTCGACGTACGCGTACGTCAACCCCGCGATCGCCGTGCTGCTCGGCTGGGCGTTCGCGGGCGAGCACGTCGGCGGCCGCGAGCTCGCCGCCGGGCTCGTCATCCTCTCGTCCGTCGGGATGCTGATGGCCGCGCACGAGCGTCGCGAGGAGGCGCCGCCGATCCCGGAGTCGCTCCCCGGCTACATCCGCTCGAAGGACGCGCAGGCCACGGAGCTCCGAGAGGTCCCTCGCCTGGCCGAGCTGCACCGCATCGCAGCGTGACGAGACGCGCGCGCTACGGTTGAAAGCGACATGACCACGTTCAACCTCCGACAGCTGAGGCTCCGGAGCGGCGAGCAGTTTCGGGACGAGGTCGAGGTGCAGCTCTCCCCGCTCGTGCTCGGGGGCAACGAGTACCTCCCCGTGCCGTCCGAGGTGCCCGCGGAGCTGACGATCACGCGGGCGACCACGGGCTCCGTCTATCAGCTCGCGTTCCGCGCCCGCCTGCACGGGCCGTGCTTCCGCTGCCTCCGGGACACCGTCGTCGAGGAGTCGGTCGACGCGCGCGAGTACCAGGCCACGAACCCGGGCGACGACGAGGAGCTCCGTTCGCCGTACATCGCCGACGACACGCTCGACCTCTCCGCCTGGGCCCGCGACGCGCTCGCGCTCGGCCTGCCCGACAAGATCCTCCACGCGCCCGACTGCGCCGGCCTCTGCGCCGTGTGCGGCAAGGACCTGAACGAGGAGCCGCACACCCACGACGAGATCGCCGCCGACCCGCGCTGGGCCGCGCTCGACGAGCTCCGCGGCCAGCTCTGACCAATCCGTCGGCTATAGTGGCCGCCGGTCATGGCGGTCCCGAAGCGGAAAACCTCGAAGTCGCGCCGCGACAAGCGTCGCGCGACGCACGCGATCGCCGCGCCGCGCGTCAACGTCTGTCCGAACTGCGGGCAGCCGAAGCGGCCCCATCGCGTCTGCGGCACTTGCGGCACCTACAAGGGCCGCGAGGTCGAGCCGCTTCGCTTCGAAGCTCCCTGACGAGCACGTGATCCGCGTCGCCGTCGACGCAATGGGGGGCGACCGAGGCCCCGAGGAGATTGTCGCGGGAGCGCTCGCCGCACGCAGCGACACGCTCGAGCCGATCGTGTTCGGCGAGGCCGAGATCGATCCGCGCGGACTCCTGCACGAGCCGACGACGGGCGTGATCGAGATGCACGAGAAGCCGGCCGAGGCGGTGCGCGCGAAGCCGGACAGCTCTCTCGTCGCGTCCATCCGTGCGGTCGCCGAGGGCAGGGCGGACGCCGTCGTGAGCGCCGGAAACACGGGCGCCGTCCTCGCGGCCGGCCTTCTCGAGCTCCGCCGCATTCCCGGCGTCGTTCGCCCGGCGATCGCAGTGCCCATCCCGACGGAACGAGGCCCGTCCGTGCTGCTCGATGCCGGCGCGAACGCGGACGCTCGGGCTGAGCACCTGCTCCAGTTCGCGACGATGGGTGCCGTCTTCGCAGAGGAGATCCTCGACGTGCGGAACCCCTCCGTCCGGCTCCTGTCGATCGGCGAGGAGCGCGAGAAGGGAAACCAGCTGACGCTCGAGGCGCACGAGCTGCTGGCCGCGAGCGACCTGAACTTCGCCGGCAACACCGAGGGACGAGACATCCTCCACGGTGCGGCCGACGTCGTCGTCACCGACGGCTTCACGGGCAACGTCGTCCTGAAGACGCTCGAGGGGACTATCGGCACGATCCTCGCCGCGCTCCGTGCCGAGGTCGAAGCGACGACGGCCGGCAAGCTCGGCGCGCTCCTCATCCGTCCGGCCGCGCGGCGCCTCCGCCACCGCCTCGATCCCGACACGTACGGCGGCGCGTACCTGCTCGGCCTCAAGGGGCTCGCCGTGATCGCGCACGGCAACTCCTCGCGCACCGCGATCGCCAACGCGATCCGCCTCGCGGCGCGCGGCGCCGAGCACGACGTCGTCGGCCGCCTCGCTGCGAAGCTGGCCCGGCAGACGGAGGTTGTATGATCGTGCGCGATTTTCCTGGCCCCCACTAAATGAGGTGACATGGCAGCGTCGCGCGAGGAAGTCTTCGAGCGAGTC
>DASSGL010000111.1:0-4543 GCA_035693525.1 Gaiellaceae bacterium
TCGCGCGACCTCGGTGGTGGGGCGGACGAGGTGGTCGATCAGCGTGTTCAGCGCGTCCGTCGTCGCGGCCCAGTGGCCGCTCGAGGCCGGCGCTTTCGCGCGCTCCGTGAGGCGGCCGTCGCGGCCGATCGCCGTGCCGACCCGCGCGATCTCCTTGCTGAACGCCTCGCGCCGTTCCGCGAGCTCGTTGAAGGCCTGCGCGAGCTCACCCGCGATCCCGGCGCGATTCGCCGGCAGACGGACCCGGAAGTCGCCGTCGCGCGCTGCGCGGAGCGCCGACAGGAGCTGCCGCAGCTCTGCCTCGGCGATCTCCCCCTCACCCACCCCGTTGGGCGAGGGACTGTCACCGTTCGCGCCCGCTCTCGCCTTGCGCGGACGCCGGCCGCTGCTGTCCTGCTCGATGCCCGGTCCGACAGCCACAGTCCCCCTCGCTTCGTCTGGTCTCGGACGCGGCCCGGCAGGGGACTCGCTATTCCGTGCTGAGAGCCGCACAAATCGCCGTCAGGGTTACGTGCTCTTTTCCGATCCGAAAAGCGGTCCCCCCAGCTTGTGAAGCCCGAAAACCGGTCTGATCGTAGGTCAAGTGGCCTACTGTCGCAAGATGCCGGTCCTATTCGTGGAGCGCGTGCCGGAGGTCGCTCCAGAGCGTCTCCGGATCCTCGAGGCCGACGCTCAAACGCAGCAGGCCGGGCGGCACCCGGTCGCCTTCCCAGCGGGCGCGGCTCTCCATCACGCTCGTCACGCCGCCCAGTGAGGTCGCGTTGACGATCGTGCGCGTCGACGTCTCGACTCGCCGGGCCGTCTCCGCGTCGGCGACGTCGAACGAGATGAGGCCGCCGAGGCCGGGCCAGCGCACGGTCTCGACCCGTGGATGCCGGCGGAGCCGCTCTGCGAGGAGTGCGGCGCTCGCGGTCTGCCGGGCGACCCGAAGCCCCAGGGTCTTCAGTCCGCGCACGAGGAGCCAGGCGGGATCTGGTGCGGCGACGATTCCCGTAACGGCACGGAACCGGCGGAGACGCTCGGCGTCAGCCTCGTCGCGGCAGACGACGGCTCCCAGGAGGACGTCGTCGTGCCCCGCGAGGTACTTCGTCGCGCTGTGCAGGGCGAAGTCGGCGCCGTGGTCGAGCGGGCGCAGGTAAACCGGCGTCGCAACCGTCGAGTCGACGACGACCGGCGAGGGGTGTGCGGCGGCGGCCTCCAGGTTCGGCATCGTCAGGTACGGGTTCGAGGGCGCTTCGAGCCACACGAGCTGGACGCCGTCCGGCGGCGGCTGCGTCTGGTCGAACTCCACGTGTCGCAGGCCCCAGTGCGCGAGCGCGTCGAACGTGACGCTCGTGCCGAAGTAGCACCCCGCCGCCAGCGCGACGGTGTCGCCCGGCTTCAGCAGCCCGAGCACGAGCGCCGTCGTGGCGGCGCTGCCGGACGGGTAGAGGAGCGCATGCCCGCCGTCCAGCTCCCCGACCGCGCGCTCGGCCTCGGCGACCGTTGGGCTGCCGTAGCGCTGGTAGTAGAACTCGCGCGGCTCGCCGCGCTCGTCATAGGGCCAGATCGTCGCCCGGTCGAGCGTCACGCGACGTATGCAACCAGGTCGGCGCCTGCCTTCGTCGGAGCTACGCGGGCTCGGGCCGCAGATCCTCGAGCCGCCCGAGGCGGGCGAGCGCGGGGAAGAGGCGCGTCCACGAGACGGCGATGCCGATCATCGACGCGCCGCCCGCGACGACGGCGGGAACCGTGCCGATCAGGCGCGCCAGGGCGCCCGACCAGAATGCCCCGAGCTCGTTCGAGGCGCCGATGAACACCCATTCGACCGCGGCGACGCGTCCCTGAAGCTGCGGCGGCGTGAGCATTGCGACCGCGGTCGAGCGGATGTTCATGCTGATCATGTCGACGAAGCCGGTGACCATGAGCGCGGCCATCGAGAGCGGCAGCCACTTGGAGAGGCCGAAGACGATCGTCGCGGCGCCGAATGTCCCCACCACCACGAGCAGCGTCGGCCCGGCCGGCCGCCGCAGGGGACGCCGCGTCAGGATGAGGGCCGCGGCGAGCGCGCCGACCGACGGCGACGTCCGCAGGAGGCCGAGCCCGATCGGGCCCGTGTGGAGGATCGTGATCGCGAACACCGGTGCGAGCGCGATCGCGTCGCCGAGAAGGACGGCGAAGAGATCCAGCGCGATCGCGCCCAGCAGGGTCCGAGTGCGCAGGATGAAACGGACGCCCGCGACGAGGCTGTCCCAGCCGGGCGGCTCGGTGGTCACGAGCGACTGGGTGCTCGGCCGCATCGCGAGGACAGCTCCGAGCGACAGCGTCAGAAGGCCCGCGGCGGTCGCGTAGACGGCGACGGGCTCGATCGCGAAGATCACGCCGCCGAGCGCCGGGCCCGCGATCAAGCCGATCTGGCCGGCGACGCCTCGGAGAGCCATGGCGCCGGGAATCAGGTCCTCGGTCACGAGCTCGCGCGTCAGCGCGCGCGCGGCGGGATTCCCGAACACGCTCGCGACTCCGGCGACGGCGGCGAGCACGAGGTAGGGCCAGAGACGGTCGGCTCCGGACGCAGTCACGGCGACGAGCGCCGACGCGATACCGATCGAGAGGACGTACGACGCCGCCGTGACGGCCCGGCGGGGAAGACGGTCTGCGATCTGCCCGGCCGGGAGCGCGAGCACGGGCAGAGGCAGGAACTCCATCAGGCCGATGAGACCGAGGTCGAGCGGGTTGTGGCGGATCTCGTAGACCTGCCAGCCGATCGCCACCGCGAGCATCTGCGACGCCAGCCCGTTCGTCAGCATCGACGACCAGAGAAGCGCGAACTCGCGGATTCGGAGCGCGGGAGGCAGACGGCGCCGCATTCGTCCCATCATTGCCGCGTGCACGCGCTAGGCGCGGCGCCGACGGGAGGATGTGGCCGGCAGTGGCTTCGTAGACGGTTAGGCTCTCCGCGGCGATGGCGCAGCCGCACGAGACGACGCAGGCGAAGCTGGAGTGGCTGCGCGAGCTGCGCGACGAGGCGCTGCACGCGGGCAGCGAGCAGGCTGTCGCGCGCCGACGTGAAGAGAGGCGGCTGCTCGCGCGCGAGCGCGCAGTGAAGCTCTGCGACCCCGGCTCGTTCGTCGAGCTCGACCGCTACGTGCGCCATCGCGAATCGAACTTCGGGATGATGGAGCGCCGACCGTACGGCGACGCGGTCGTCACCGGATACGGGACGATCTTCGGCCGCCGCGTCTTCCTTTTCTCGCAGGACTTCACGGTGTTCGGGGGCTCGCTGAGCGAGGTCTTCGCGGAGAAGATCTGCAAGGTCATGGATCTCGCGGTCAAGTACGGCTGCCCCGTGATCGGCATCAACGACTCCGGCGGCGCCCGCATCCAGGAGGGCGTCGTCTCGCTCGCCGGGTACGCGGAGATCTTCTGGAGAAACGTGCAGGCCTCAGGAGTCGTGCCGCAGATCTCGCTCGTCATGGGCCCGTGCGCCGGCGGCGCGGTCTACTCGCCGGCGATCACCGACTTCGTCTTCATGGTCGAGGGATCGTCCTACATGTTCATCACAGGCCCCGATGTCGTGAAGACGGTCACCGGCGAGGAGGTCGACTTCGAGGAGCTCGGCGGCGCGACGACGCACGCCGTCAAGTCCGGCGTTGCACACTTCACCGCAGCCGACGAGGAGGCGTGCCTCGAGGACGCGCGCTACCTGCTCTCGTTCCTGCCGCAGAACAACCTGGACCCTCCGCCGTTCGCGACACCTACCGACCCGCCTGAGCGCGAGGACGCCGAGCTCGACACGCTCGTCCCCGACAATCCCCAGAAGCCGTACGACATGCTCGACGTGATCCGGCGCGTCATCGACGACGGCGAGTTTCTCGAGGTGCACGAGCGCTTCGCGACCAACATCGTCTGTGGGTTCGCCCGGCTCGCAGGGCACCCCATCGGCGTCGTCGGCAATCAACCGAACGCGCTCGCCGGCGTGCTCGACATCGACGCGTCGAACAAGGCGGCCCGCTTCGTGCGGACGTGCGACGCATTCAACCTTCCGCTCGTCACGTTCGTCGACGTCCCGGGCTTCCTGCCCGGCACGGCGCAGGAGTGGGGCGGGATCATCCGACACGGCGCGAAGCTGCTCTACGCGTTCGCGGAGGCGACCGTGCCGAAGTTGACCGTCATCACTCGCAAGGCCTACGGGGGTGCGTACGACGTCATGAGCTCGAAGCACATCCGTGCCGACTTCAACTTCGCCTGGCCGACCGCCGAGGTTGCGGTCATGGGCCCGGAGGGTGCGGTCAACATCGTCTTCCGCAGGGAGCTCGAAGAAGCCGCTGACGGCGATACCCGCCGAGCGGAGCTGATCGCCGACTACAAGGAGCGCTTCGCGAACCCGTACACCGCGGCCGAGCGCGGCTACGTCGACGACGTGATCGAGCCGCGCCGAACGCGCCCGGTGCTGATCGACGCCCTCGAGACCGCGCTCACGAAGAACGAGCCGCGGCCGAGGCGCAAGCACGGGAACATTCCGCTCTGACAACGCCCCAGAGATGCAACCAGGTTGCAGTGCAAC
>DASSGL010000112.1:0-2545 GCA_035693525.1 Gaiellaceae bacterium
GGCACGAACTTCTACAACGCACTCGTCCGCCGCTACGGCTGGGAGGCCGAGGCCGAGCGGATCCAGGAGCTCTACCTCGACGGCAAGCAGCGCGACGCCGCCGCAGCGGTCCCCGACGCGCTCGTGGACGCCCTCGCGCTCGTCGGGCCGAAGGAGCGGATCCGCGAGCGCCTCGCCGCCTGGCGCGAGACCCCGGTGACGACCCTCGTCGTCGGCTCGCCGCAGCCCGAGGCGCTCGACGTGCTCGCAGAGCTCGTGCTCTGAAAGGGCTTTGAAGCGGCTCTGAAGCGGTGTCAGACACCGCCTTCGGCGGAGTCAGACACCAAAACACCCCCCAGAAATGCCATGTCCCCGTGAACCCGAGGGCCCACAGGGACTTGGCAGACACCAATCTGTCACACGCATGGGCAGGTGTCAAGCGACCGGGGCGCGCGCGACCGGCGTCGTCAACCGACGACGCGGTACACCTCGAACACCTCCGCGTACTCCCGGTTCACGTTGATGCCGTGCGTCCGCGCGACGTTCCAGACGTACTCGGAGTTCGCGTACCGGCGATGGTGCTGAGACGCATAGCGCTCGAGCGCCGCGACCTTGCGCTCGAGGTGGCTCCGCTCGAGCGAGACGTACCACTGGTACGCGAAGTCGAAGTTGTTCCACGGGATCTCGTAGCCGAGGATCGTCGTGCGCTTGAACGCGCGCAATCCTTCTTCGGCGACCGTCTTGTGATCCTGGTGCACGTCGTGCAGCGACGGCTGGAAGACGACGTCCGGCTTCCAGTCCTCCCACAGCGCGACGAGAAGCTCGAGGATGTCCTGCCGGTGCTCGGGGAACGTCCGCACGTCGAAGTCGTGCACGATCAGCTGCTCGGACGGGATGCCGATCTCCGCCGTCGCCTCGCGCACCTCGCGAGCGAGCGTGTCCGGCGGAAACCCGTCGGGGAGCGAACGCGTCGCGATCGAGAACGCGACGTAGCGCACCTCGCAACCGGCGTCGACGAGGCGGGCCATCGTGCCGCCGCATCCGAACTCGCCGTCGTCGGTGTGCGGGGCGAGGACGAGCGCCCGCCGCCACTCGAGGATCAGACCGGCACCGCCTCCCTCGGCGCGGCACGGGCCGACTCCCGCGCCGGGGCGAAGGCGGGCAGCGACAGAGCGGTCAGCCCCATCAACCCCCACGTCATCGGATCCTCGAAGAACGCGTTGTAGAAGAGCGCGTGGCAGAAGATCGCGAGCAGCGCTAGACCGGACACGAGCGGCAGCGTCTCGCCTCGGCGGCGGAACGCCTGGAGGAGCAACGCGGCGACGAGCCACGCGAAGAGCGCGAGCCCGACGAATCCCGTCTCGGCCGCGACCGTGACCGGCGTCGTGTGCGACGCCGCCTTCTTCGGATCCTTACCCTTGAGGCCTACACGGTCAGCGTACGCCCGCTTGAAGCCGCCGATGCCGACACCGATCACCGGGTGGTGAGCGGCGATGCGGATGCCGTTGGCGACCAAGCTGGACCGGTCGCTCGTCGCGTTGTTCAGGCCGTGCGCCGTGTGGTGCTGAAGCGAGCGGCGAACCTGCGGCTGCGCGACCGAGATGCCGGCGAGCACCGCCACCGCGAGCACGACCGCGACGAGCGCACGCCAGCGCCATGCGATGAAGGCGGCGCCGACGACCACGACGGTCAGAGCGGCGAAGCTCGACTGGGAATACGAGATGAGCAGGCCGAACCACATGACGACGAGCGCGACACCGGCAGCCGCCGTGAGACGCAGCGAGCGTCCGAGCGCGACGAAGACCACCAACGGCGCCATCGCGAGGACGAGGAACCGCCCGTAGACCGACGGGTCCCAGAACACGGAGTTGACGCGGAAGAACGGTGCGTAGGCGTTCGAGTAGATCACCTTCGGGTTCTGGAAGATGTCGCGGGTCTGGTACTGGTAGAAGCCGACGATCGCGAACACGAGCGCCATTGCGGTGAGCTCGATCGTGAGGAGGCGTACGCCGAGCCGGCTCCAGGGCAGCCGCGCGACCGTGAGCGCGAGAAGCGTGAACGGGATGATGAACGCGAGCAGCTCGACCGCCCCTTCCGGCACGTCCTTGGTCCACGCGAGCGAGACGCCGGTCCAACCGACGAAGGCAGCGAGCGGCCAGGATGCGAGCCGCAGCTCTCGTGCGCGCGTGTCGCCCTCGACCAGCTGCCACCCGAAGAGGATCGTCGCGCCGAGAATGACCACGTAGAGCGGCAGGAGAAGCTTCGAGCTCGCGCCGCCCACGTGCACGCCGATCCGCACCGGCACGCACGCGAGCGCAAGGAGCGGGTACAGCCACGGAACGGCGCGGAAGAGGCCCGCGAGGCCGACGCCGAGCCCGAGCGCCGCGCAGACGCCGCCGGCGACGACGAGCGGTCGATCGGGCGCGACCGCGACACCGAGGAGGCCCGTGCCGACCGCGGCGACCGCGAGTGCGGCGATCCGCTCGCGCCGTTGCCGCAGGACGATGAGGAGCGCGAGCCCCACGCACGCGACCGGCCCCCCGAGCTGTGCGAGCCCGTTCATCGC
>DASSGL010000113.1:0-2882 GCA_035693525.1 Gaiellaceae bacterium
CGATTGATGCCGGTGTCGACCTCCACCGGTGGGCTCACGAAAGACGTGACGCCTTTTTGGCGCAACTGCTCGTACAGCGCGGGGAGATCGTCGACGAGGAAGCAGAGGTGCGACGCTCCGACGTTTCGCGGCTCGACGTCAGCCGGCTCGCCCCGAGGTGCGAGATACTCGAACAGCTCGATCACATGGCCGCTCCCCGGCACACGGAGGTGCGCCATGCGCACGTGCGCCCCTTCGTAGCCGACGATCGCCGCAAGGTAGCCCCCGTTCTTCTCCTGGGTCGCGAGCACCTCGCAGCCGAGAGCGTCGCGGTAGAAGGCGAGGGAGCGATCGAGGCTCGAGACCGTGTAACAGGTGTGATGGAGCCCGTTAACCGCCATCGCGGTCCCCCGCGAGAAGGCGGCGCAGCTCGAAGCCTCCATCGGGCGTCACGACGAAGACGTTCTCGACGCGCGCGCCGTAGCGCCCGGGAAAGTAGACCCCCGGCTCGACCGCGATCACCATCCAGGACTCGAACGGCGTGTTGTCGGAGGGAATGAGGTGCGGGTCTTCGAACGACCCGAGGCCGAGCCCGTGACCGCCGTGATGCGGCAGCTCGCCGCCCGGCAGGGCCTCGACGACCCGCGTGTGTATGTGCTCGAACACGCTCGAACCCGTCGCGCCGGGCACGAGCATCGTGCGCGCCTCCTCGAGCACGTCGAGGAGCAGCGCGCGTGCCGCGGCGCCGTCGTCGCTCGTCCCGACCGCGTGCGTCTCGGCGGAATCGCCCCAGTATCCGTTCGAACGGACGACGACGTCAGCGATCACGACGTCGCCCGCCTCGACGGCGCGCGGCCCGGCGACGTGGATGGGGCAGCAAACGTCGGCGGTGTTCGGCCCCGAGAGCAGGTCGCAGACGAACTCGATCGGGCCACCCGACGCGATCTGGGCGGCGGCCTGTGCGGCGGAGAAGAGCTCGATCTCGCTCGTGCCGGGCACGGCTCCCTCCGCAACGGCGCGCTGCCCGAGCCAGCAGAGCTCGTACGAGACCCCGATCTTCTCGAGCTCGTCCCAGTCCTTGACGAGCCGGATGCGTCGCAGCTCGTCGGCTGCGTCCACAAAAGTCGCATCGAGCAACGCGGCGAGCCGCTCGTCGGCATCCGGGAGCTCCGAAGCGATCCCGAGACGCTCCGCATTCGCGACGTCGGGAAGCCCCGCCACGGTGGCGACGAGCCCCGCGATCGGGTCGAGGTCGATTCCGAAGCCCCGCTCGCCGAAGCCGATCACCTGGTCGGCCGACGACCGGCTGCGGGCTACCGGTGCCTCATCCTGCATCACGACGAGCACGCGCTCTCCTTCGCGGCCGACGACGACCGCCGAGGGGCCGCCGAAGTACCGCGCGTACCCGGTCACGTGCGTGACATGGTCGGCGCCGAAGAAGACGCAGCACGTCACGTCTTCGGCCTGCATCCACCCGGACAGGCGCTCGCGCCGATGCGGTGGGCGCGCCGGCGCAACTGGCATCCCGACTCGTTCGGCCGAACGCTGAGCCATACGACGCGCCGGAGTATGTCATACTCAGGCGCCGTTTTCTCAATAAGGAAATCATGATTTCAGATGATGAGAACGTCGGTGTTCAGCCGCACGTCGGCACGGCGGCACTTCCGGAGCGCGGGCTCCTGCTCGACCTCCAACGGCGGATGCTCGAGATTCGCTTCTTCGAAGACGAGGTGATGCGGCTCTTCGTGCTGAACCTCGTCCGCGGCAGCACCCACCTCTGTCAGGGGCAGGAAGCGGTGTCCGTCGGGACATGCTCCGCGCTCCGCGAAGGCGACACGATGACGTGCACGTATCGCGGTCACGGCGCGGTGCTGGCGATGGGTGCTCCGCTCGATCGGACGATGGCAGAGATCCTCGGGAAAGCCGAAGGCCTCTGCGGGGGGAAGGGCGGCTCGATGCACCTGACCGATCTCTCCGTCGGCGCGCTCGGCTCGTTCGCGATCGTCGGCGCCCATCTTCCCTTCGCCGCCGGCGCAGCGCTCAGCGCGCAGCACCTCGACACGGGCGCGGTGAGCGTGGCCTTCTTCGGCGACGGCACGACGAACATCGGCGCCTTCCACGAGGCGCTGAACCTCGCAGCGATCTGGAAGCTGCCCGTGATCTTCGTCTGCGAGAACAACCTCTACGGCGAGTACTCGCCGCTCGCGAGCACGACGCCGGTGGAGCGCCTCGCGGACCGCGCCTCCTCGTACGCCATGACGGCCGAGCGCGTCGACGGAAACGACGTGCTCGCCATGCGCGACGCGGTCGCGGCGGCGGCCGCCCGCGCCCGCGACGGCAAGGGCCCGACGATGCTCGAGGCACTCACCTACCGTCAGAAAGGGCACTCGCGCACGGACGCCGGGGCCTACCGGCCTCCGGGCGAGCTCGACGAATGGCTCGCGCGCGATCCGATCGCGCGCTTCGAGCGGCTCCTCACGGAGGCGGGCGTCGTGACGGGCGCAGAGCTCGCCGAGCTGTCCGAGCGCACCGAGGCCCTCGTGCGAGAGGCGACGGAGCGGGCGCTCGCGTGGAGCGAGCCCGACGCCGGGCGCCGCCTCGAGGACGTCTTCGCATGAGCGAGCTCACGTTCCGGGAAGGCGTCACACGGGCTCTGGCGGAGGAGCTCGAGCGAGACGAACGCGTCCTCGTCCTCGGCGAGGACGTCGGCGCCGCGGGCGGCGTGTTCCAGGCGACCGCCGGTCTCTTCGACCGGTTCGGGCCGCGCCGCGTCCGAGACACGCCGATCTCGGAGCAGGCGATCGTGGGCTGCGCGCTCGGAGCCTCGGTCACCGGTCTGCGCCCCGTCGCCGAGATCATGTTCGCGGACTTCGCGGGCGTCTGCTTCGATCAGATTGCGAACC
>DASSGL010000114.1:0-4674 GCA_035693525.1 Gaiellaceae bacterium
CCGAGGCGCGGCCGTCGCCGTAGAGCGGCGGCAGGTTGTCGGGCATCCGCGCCGCGGCGACCGCTTCGGCGAGCCGGAACGGGTCGTCGTCGACGAGCACGTTCGCGCCGAGCTCGACCGTGTCGACCCACTCGGTCGAGGGGCGGGCCGTGACGCACGGCACCCCGTACCAGTACGCCTCTTTCTGCAGCCCGCCGGAGTCGGTGACGACGACGCGGGCCTGCGAGACGAGGGCCGCCATGTCGAGATAGCCGAGCGGGTCCGTCACGACGACGTTCGAGGGCACGGTGCCGAGGCGAGAGCGTGTGCGAGGGTGCGCAGGGAAGATCACGGTCTCGTGGATGCGGCCGAGACCGTCGACGATGCGCGCGAGCCGTTCCGGGCGGACGTTTGCCTCACGGTGGATCGTTGCGACCACGTAGGCGCCGGGTGAGACCCGGAGCCGGTCGAGGATGCGCGAGCGCTCGCGCGCGATCGGCCCGAAGCGGAAGCACGCGTCGGCCATCACGTCGCCGACGACGGCGATCCGGCCGCCGACGCCCTCGGCTCTCAGCGTCGCGGCCGACCTCTCGTCCGGCGGCAGGAGCAGCGCCGCGAGCCGGTCGACCTCGATCCGGTTCCGCTCCTCGGGCATCGAGAGGTCGCCGCTCCTGAGGCCGGCCTCGACGTGCGCGACCGGCGCTCCTCCCGCCGCCTCCGCTCCAGCGAGCGTCGAGTTCGTGTCGCCGTAGACGAGGACCCAGTCGGGCCGCTCAGCCTCGACCGCCTGCTTGATCGCCGGCTCCATCGCCGCGGTATCGGCCGTCCGCAGGTCGAGCCGGTAGGCGGGCGTCCCGAGCCCGAGCTCTTCGAAGAAGACGGCGGACATCTCGTCGTCCCAGTGCTGGCCCGTGTGCAGGACGACCTCGTCGAGGCCAGCATCGCGGAGCGCGACGGACACCGGCCCGGACTTGATGAACTGCGGCCGGTTCCCGACCACCGAGAGGACTTTCACCGGGCCGAGGCTACAATTCCGACGCCTCCGGGCCGTTAGCTCAATTGGCAGAGCAGGGGACTCTTAATCCCAAGGTTGGAGGTTCGATTCCTCCACGGCCCATTCGCTCGTGCCGCTCGCGCGGCGACTGCATTCCGCATTGTTGCGCCAAGTCTCTCGCGCCAGTCGCCACAATCGCAGCACGCCGTGCCGGACCGGTGCCGGATCGTGGTGTATGCGAACCCGGCGTCCCGCAGAGGGGCCGGGCGCTCGTTTTGCCCCGTCTCTCGCGTGCCTGCTCCGCTGGGCGCTGAGCCTTAGGTCGTCTCAGTTGCGTTCGAGAGCGGCCTTGATTCGCAGGAGCCGCGCATCCCAGATTCGCTGGCCGATCATTCCCGCGAGCGGCGGGACCAGTTTCATAGGGCCAACCGGATTTGGATCGAGCCTCACCGTGAGCTTCGTGCCGCCACTCACCGGCTCGAAAAGAAAATCGCCTGTCGGCCTCGCGGGACCCACATCGCCTTCGATTCCGATCCGTCGATCCGGGTCGAGCGAAACGATGCGCATGGTCGTCTCGCGGCTCTTCTTGCCCTGAAAGCGAAAGAGGGTGCCGGGCTGGCTCGGCCCCGGCGGCTCCTTCGCAACCGATTCGGTATCAGGGTCGGTCGCGTTCTTGTCGAGGTCGAGGAAGTAGGCGTAGACATCCTCGACCGGTCGCGCAATGGTCACGCTCGACTCGATCTTGCCCATGGCCGCCTCCGCCTGTCGGGACCAAGATCCTTACACGGCTCGGCTCCTGCGTTTCAAGACGTCGCTTCGATCAGCGTCGCCCACGCGTGCCCGAGGGCGGTCGGGCTCGGTGCCTGCTCGACCCGTTCGATTTACGGCCCGTCGCTCAGCTTGTCGCCCGCCGGACCGGTGCCGGATCGAGAGCGAAAAGATGCCGGTTTGCAGGGCGCTTCGTTGCCTCCACGGCCCACTCCGTCCGGAAGTCCGGTCGCGCTTCGCACGGCCATGACGACTTCCGGACGTTCGCCTTCTGCCGGCGCACCTGGTCGGGCGTCGGATAAGCCGCCACCCGCGGCGACAAGAGAACCGACAAGCTTGGTGCCGCCGACCGAGCGCACCTAAGAGAAGCGACGAAGTGCGAAAAACGGTGCGAGCGCCCTCGACGAGGAGGGGGCCAGGTCGAAAGGCGCCCGCTTCTGTCAAGATAGCCTTACTTGCGCAGGTTACCGAGTCGCCGGACCGAAACGTTCGTCGTGAAGCACGATCTTCACCTACGCCGCGCCGTCGATCGAGCCAGACAGGCCGAGCACGATGTCCACGAAGCCCGGCAGGCCCTCCGAGCGGCGATCAAGGCCGCGCGCGAAGCGGGGATGACCCTCGACGCGATCGCCGGCGTCGTCGGCGTCTCGAGGCAGCGGGTCTTGCAGCTCCTCCGGCGCTAACGGCCCCGCGCCGCAAGTGCGAACATGTGTTCGTGTCCTCGCAGGGATCCGCACACGGGCGATTTTCTCGCGCGGTCAAGGACGGCAACCTCTTCGCCGCCGAGCTCGCGGCGCGCGAGCTGCGCGGGCTCTCGCTGCACGACGCACTCGATCTCGTCGCGTTGATCGCCCGCCAGCGGCCCGACCGCCTGGAACGAGCGGCGATCCGCTGGCACGGGCGGCTCGAGATCGAGGCGCAGGCTCTCACGCTCGCCGAGTCCCGCTTTGCGCTTGCGGCGCTCGAGCGCATGCCGGCCGATCCCCGGACGGCCGACCTGCTCCGAAAGCTCCTGCGTCATGCGACCCCGACGACGCTTCGACCGTTCGACTAGCGCCTGTTCGCGTTCGGTAAGCGAGCTTTCAATTGCCGAAGGGCTCGTGCACACTTCGAGCGACGATTGCGGGAAGCGGGGGCTTCATGACGGAGTTACGGTCGATCGACGCACCATCGCGGGGCGACGACCTCGTCTATCTCGCTGCGTTCCAGCAACTCGTCCTCGAGCGCTCGCACGACCTGATCACGGTCACGGATCCCGTCGGGACGATCATCTATGCGTCGCCCTCGTGGCAGACGGTGCTGGGATGGGAGCCCGACGCACTCGTCGGCACACCCGTGACGGAGCTCGTGCATCCGGACGACCGCGCACGCGCCGCTGCAGGGATCGGCGCCGTCGCGGTGGCCGGAGAGGTGGACGGAATGACCGCACGCTTCAAGGCGCGAGACGGCCGCTGGGTCGCTCTCGAGTCGAGCGGCACGCCGATCCTCGATGCAGACGGCACCGTGACGCACCTGCTCGGCACGGCACGCGACGTCAGCGAGCGCGAAGAGCTTCGGAGGCGCGTCGAGGAGCTCGACGCGCTCTACCGGATCGCGGACGTGATCGCACGCGCCGGAAGCCTCGACGAGCTCTTCGGCGAGGCAGTCGAGACGCTGATCGCAGCCACCGCGGCCGACCGGGCGTCGGTCCTCCTCTCCGACGAGGAAGGCGTGATGCGGTTCACCGCGTGGAGCGGGCTCTCGGACGCGTACCGCGCGGCCGCGGAAGGGCATTCGCCCTGGCCTCCCGATGCCGTCGACCCGCAGCCGGTGCTCGTCGCCGATGTCGTCGACGCGGGCTTCGAGCCGGAGCTCGAGCGGGTGGTCACCGCCGAGGGAATCGGCTCCCTCGCCTTCATCCCGCTGATCCACGACGGCGTCCTGCTGGGGAAGTTCATGCTCTATCGCAACGAGCGCCACGAGTGGAGCGAGGGCGAGGTCCGTCTCTGCAGGACGATCGCAAATCACCTCGCCTCCGCGACGGTGCGAGCGCGCACACGCATGGCGCTCCGAGACTCTCGCCTTCAGCTCGAGACGATCATGCACACCGTCGACGAAGGCATCATCGTGCAAACCGCCTCCGGCGTCGTCTACGCGAACGACAGCGCCGCGCGGATCATCGGCTTCGAGAGCGCAGGGGCCTTCCTCGCTGCCGATCCCACCGAGGTGCTCGACCGCTTCGAGATGCTCTCCGACGACGGCGAGCCGCTCCCGGTCGAGGAGCTGCCCGGCCGGCGCGCCCTTCGCGGCGAGACCTCCGAGCGCCTGATCCGGTATCGCGTCAGGGCCACGGGCGAAGAGGGCTGGTCCGTCGTGCGCGCGAATCCCGTCCGCGGCGTCGACGGAGAGGTCATCCTCTCCGTGAGCGTCATCCACGACGTCACGGAGTCGCGGATCGCGCAGCAGCGCGTCGACTTCCTCGCGCGTGCGAGCGAGATGCTGAACGCCACGCTCGACGTACAGCAGACCCTCGGCGCGCTCGCGACCCTCGCCGTGCCTGCTTTCGCCGGGCACGTCACCGTCGACCAGTACGAGGACGGGGTCCTGCGCTGCGTCGGCGCGCGACACGTCGACCCTGCGAAGACCCAGCTGATGATCGAGCTTCGGCGCGAATACCCGCCGACCAAGCCCGAGCATCCGGTGCAGCGCGCGCTCGCGACGGGCCGGGTCCAGTTCGTGGCCGACGTACAGGCCGAGGCCGAGTCGATGGCACACGACGAACGACACGCCCAGGCGATCCGTGAGCTCGCCAACACGTCCGGGATCGTCGTCCCGCTCGCCGCACGCGGACGCACCTTCGGCGCGATCACGTTCGGCTCCGTGCCGCCGCAGCCGCCGTTCACCGAACAGGACCTCGCGCTCGCGATCGAGATCGGCAGACGGGCGTCGATCGC
>DASSGL010000115.1:0-5584 GCA_035693525.1 Gaiellaceae bacterium
GCCGACCTCGAGCACCCGCCGAGGACGTGTCTCTGAGACAGCCGCAAATGCGAGCTCGCGGACGCTCGGTCCCGTTGCGTTCGCCCACGCGGCGGCGCGTACGGCGAACCGCGACTCGTCTTGGTATTCGGCGCGGACGACCTCGGGGTCGTTCGTGCGCGCGATCACGGCGCCAGGATCGGCTGACCCGGTACGCCGCGCGCCGGCGCCTTGCCTTCGAGCCATGCGTTCACGGTTGCGCCGACGTCCGCGAACTCGCCCTCGTGCACCTGCCCGGACGCGTTTCGCCCTGCCACATAGGCAAGCAGCATCGCGTGCTCGCGTGAGTGGTCGGTCGACGGCGTGGTCGGGTCGCAGCCGTGATCGGAGGTGAGGATCAGCAGGTCGCCCTGGCGGAGAGCCTCGAGCAGGTCTGGGAGCCGCCGGTCGAAATCCTGCAGGCAGCGATGGAAGTTCACCGGGTCGTTGCGGTGGCCCCAGAGCGAGTCGGTCTCGACGAGGTTGACGAACACGAAGCCCTCGTCGAGCTCCTGCAGGAGCTTCTCGGTCTGCTGGATGCCGTCGATGTTCGACTTCGTCGGATGTGAGACGTCGATGTCGACGCCCGCGAAGATGTCGCCGATCTTCCCGACGCCGTGCACGGTGCGACCTGCATCGCGCACGAGTGAGAGGTAGTTCGGCCGCCGCGGCTCGAGCGAGTAGTCGTGGCGGTTCGGCGTTCGGACGTAGTTGCCCGGGGTGCCGGTGAACGGCCGAGCGATCACGCGTCCGACCGCGTGCTTGCCGGTGAGGATCTCGCGCGCGATCTTGCACGCGCTGTAGAGCTCCTCGAGCGGCACGGTCTCCTCGTGCGCCGCGATCTGGAAGACGGAGTCGGCGGACGTGTAGACGATCCATTTGCCGGTCTCCTGGTGCTCCTCTCCGAGCTCCTGGATGATCTCGGTGCCCGACGCCGGCTTGTTGCCGAGCACGCCGCGGCCGGTGCGGTGCATGAACGGGTCGATCACGTCGTGCGGGAAGCCGTGCGGGTACGTCGGGAACGGCTGGGCGGTGACGACGCCCATCAGCTCCCAGTGACCCGTGGTCGTATCCTTGCCCTTCGACCGCTCGACGAGCCGACCCGCGACGGCCGGGGCCCCGGGCTGCGGGGGGCAGCCGGCGAGCTCCTCGATGTTGCCGAGCCCGAGCGCCTCCATGTTCGGGAGGTCGAGGCCGCCGACGGCCTGCGCGACGTTCGCGAGCGTGTTCGAGCCCTCGTCGCCGTACTGATCGGCGTCGGGCAGCGCGCCGGCGCCCACGGCATCGAGGACGATGACGCAGGCTCGGGGGCCGGACGGCTTCGAGGCAGCCTTCTTCGCCATGACGGCTATTCTAGGTTCGGCATGGAGACCGCCCTCGGCCTAGTCCTCTTCGTGGTCTACATCGTCGCCGTGATCGCGGTTGCGGCGGGCGTGACGTGGGTCGTCGTTCGCGTGACGCCGCCGTCGAAGCCGAAGACTCAGGCGTCCCCCGAAAGCTAGGCCGGCGTCAGCGGCAGCACGTCGGCGAGCGGCACGTAGTCGAGGTCGTGTGCCTCGGCGACCGGCTCGTACGTGATCCTCCCCTCGAGGATGTTCACGCCGCGGGCGAGCGAGCGGTCGCGAGCGACCGCCTCGGCCAGACCGTGCTCGGCGATCGCCTCGACGTACGGCAGCGTCGCGTTCGTGAGGGCCTTCGTCGACGTGATCGGGACACCGCCCGGCATGTTGGCGACGCAGTAGTGCGTGATGCCGTCCACCTGGTAGACGGGATCGCTGTGCGTGGTCGGCCGCGCGGTCTCGACGCAGCCGCCCTGGTCGATCGCGACGTCGACGATCACGGCGCCCTTCTTCATCACGCCGAGCATCTCGCGCGTGACGAGCTTCGGGGCGCGCGCACCCGGGACGAGCACGGCACCGATCACGAGGTCCGCATCGGCGATCGACGACTCGATCTGGAGCGTCGTCGACATCACAGTGCTCACGCGGCCGGAGAGGATCTCGTCGAGGTAGCGCATGCGGTCGATCGACTTGTCGAGGATCGTGACCTGGGCGCCGAGGCCGATCGCGATGATCGCCGCGTTGTAGCCGACGACGCCGCCACCGAGCACGAGGACGCGCCCCGGCTGAACGCCGGCGACGCCGCCGAGCAAGAGCCCGCGTCCGCCGAGCGGCTTCTCGAGGAAGTACGCCCCTGCCTGTGATGCGAGCCTGCCCGCGATCTCGCTCATCGGGGCGAGCAGGGGCAGCTTCCGGTCGTCCGTCTCGACAGTCTCGTACGCGACCGCCGCGATGCCGCTCTTGACGAGCGCACGCGTGAGCGGCTCGTCGGCCGCGATGTGGAGGTAGGTGAAGAGAACGAGGTCCTCGCGGAGTCGCGCGTACTCCTCCGCGACGGGCTCCTTCACCTTCAGGAGCAGCTCGGACTGCGTCCAGACGTCGTCGACCGAGACGATGCGCGCCCCGGCACGCTCGTAGTCGGCATCCGTGAATGCGCTGCCTTCCCCCGCAGCCGTCTCGAGGAGCACTTCGTGGCCCTTGACGACGAGCTCGCGCGCCCCGGCGGGCGTCAGCGCGACGCGATACTCGTCGGTCTTGATCTCCCTGGCGACGCCGATCCGCAAGACGCGCGGGACTCTAGCCGTCGCCGCGGTGCGTCAAGTAGAGCAGCAGCCCCGCGATCGTCTTCGCGTCCTCGAGCTCCCCCACCCGCGACGCGATCTCGGCCACCGGCCAGCGCACGAGCTCGAGCGCCTCGTCGTCGTCGGGATCCGCCTCGCCCGGCAAGACTGCCGTGGCGAGGAAGACGACCATGTGCTCACGGCAGAAGCCCGGCGTCGTCCAGAAGGCTCCCACCTCCTCCCAGTCGCCGCCCGTCAGCCCGCACTCCTCGCGGAGCTCCCGCCGCGCAGTCGCGAGCGCGTCCTCACCCGCTTCTCGGGTGCCGGCCGGAAGCTCGAGCAGCGTCTTCCGCGTCGCCTCCCTCAGCTGCCGGACGAGCCAGACGTGCTCCTCGCGATCAATGGCGACGATCGCAACCGCCCCAGGGTGCTCGACGATCTCTCGCTCGCGGTCGCCCCAGCGCTCGACCGTGACGTCGATCAGCTTTCCGTCGTACACGGTGCGGGAGTCGTCGGGTTTCACCATCAGCGGTCGAGCGCGGCTTCGACGAGCGCGAGCGTCACGTCGACCATGCCGTCGAGGTCCTCGACCGTGATCCGCTCGTCCGGCGTGTGGATGTCGGTCATGCCGTTGGCGAGGTTCACACAGCGCCGCCCGCGCTCGTTGAAGACGTTCGCGTCGGCGGCTCCGCCCGAGACCGCGTAGGACGGCGTGTACCCGCAGGCCGTGAGCGCGCCTGCCGCGAGCTGCACCACATCCTCGTCACGCCTGAAGCTGTACCCGCGATAGCTCTTGCGGATCTCGGTCTCGACCTCGCAGTCGGTCGCCGTAGCGGCGAACGAGAAGACATCGAGCATCTCCTGCACGAGGCCGCTCAGCTTCGTCTCGTTCTGCGAGCGCGCCTCGGCCAGGAAGGTGCACCACTCGGGAACGATGTTGCCCGCCGTGCCGCCGTCGATCACGCCGACGTTCGCGGTCGAATCCTCGTCGACGCGGCCGAGCCGTAGATCGGCGATCGCCCTGGCCGCCGCCTGGATGGCGGAGCGCCCCTCTTCCGGGAACATGCCCGAGTGCGACGCCCGGCCGTGGAACCGCACCTGGAGCGCCTGCGAGAACGGCGCGCCGAGGATGATCTCACCGGGCGGCGCGGCCTGGTCGTAGACGTAGCCGAGCTCCGCGTGAAGGCGATCGTGGTCGAACGCGTACGCGCCGATCAGGCCGACCTCCTCTTTCGGGGTGAAGACGAGCTCGATCCCGGCGTGCGGCCGGCTCTCGGCAAGGACGCGGCGGACGCCTTCGAGCATCTGCACGACCGCCGCCTTGTTGTCGGCGCCGAGGATCGTGCCGCCGGCGTTTCGCACGACCCCGTCGTCGACCACCGGCCGGAGCGGGCCCGACGGCGGCACGGTGTCCAGATGGGCGCAGAAGAAGAGCGGGGTTCCGGCAGCGGTGGGCTCGAGCCGGGCGTAGAGGTTCCCCATCGTCGAGCCGATCTGCGCTCCGGCCGTGTCCTCGTCCGGCTCGAGGCCCAGGTCGCCCAGGTAGCGCAGCACCGCGTCCGCGACGGCTCGCTCCTCGCCGGGCGGGCTCGGGATCGCTGCGAGCTCGAGGAAGAGCTCGAGCGCTGGGCTCCCGGCGGCCACCCGGCCTAGGCCGCGACCGTCTGCCCGGTACGGGCGCGAGCGCGGACGAGCGCAGCGGCGACGAAGCCCTGGAAGAGCGGCGCGGGCCTCGTCGGCCGCGACTTGAACTCCGGATGGAACTGACTCGCGACGAACCACGGATGCTCGGGCAGCTCGACGATCTCGACGAGGCGGCCTTCCTCGAACGTGCCGGAGACGACGAGGCCCGCCTCGACGAGCTGAGCCCGGTAGAGGTTGTTCACCTCGTAGCGATGGCGGTGGCGCTCGAAGATCACGGACTCGCCGTAGAGCTCGCGCGCACGCGTGCCGCCGGCGACCTCGACCGCCTGCGCACCGAGCCGCATCGTGCCGCCGAGATCCTCGATGCCCTTCTGCTCGGGGAGCAGGTCGATGACCGGGAACGGCGTCTCGGGATCCATCTCGGTCGAGTTCGCCCCGTCGAGACCGACCACGTGCCGTGCGAACTCGGAGACCGCGACGTGCATGCCCAGGCAGATCCCGAGGTACGGGATGCGTCGTTCGCGCGCGACCCGGCAGGCGAGGATCTTCCCCTCCCAGCCGCGCGAGCCGAAGCCGCCGGGCACGAGCACACCGTCGACGCCGTCGAGCAGCTCGGCCGCCTCGTCGTACGACATGTTCTCCGCGTCGACCCAGCGGACGCGTATGGCGCAACCGCGGTGGAGCCCCGCGTGCTTCAACGCCTCGTGGACCGAGAGGTACGCGTCCTGCAGCTTCACGTACTTGCCGACGAGCGCGATCTCGACGAGCTCGCGGCGCTCGTCGATCCGCCTCGTCAGCTCGGCCCACGCGCCCAGATCGACCTCACCGGCGTCGAGGCCGAGCTTCTCGCAGACGAGGCGGTCGAGGCCCTCGGCCTGGAGCACCTCGGGCACGAGGTAGACGTCGGGAACGTCCGGGCTCGCGACCACCGCGCCCGGGTCGACGTCGGCGAAGAGCGCGATCTTCTCCCGGATCTCGCGGGAGAGCTCCTCGTGCGAGCGGCAGACGATCACGTCCGGATGGATACCGATGCGGCGGAGCTCGTTCACCGAGTGCTGCGTCGGCTTCGTCTTCAGCTCGCCGGCTGCCTCGATGAACGGGACGAGCGTGACGTGCAGATACATCACGTTCTCGGGGCCGACCTCGCGGCGGAACTGGCGTAGCGCCTCGAGGAACGGGAGGGACTCGATGTCGCCGACCGTGCCGCCGATCTCCGAGATGACGACGTCGGTCGGCTCGCCGGAGGAGGCACGCCTGATACGGGCCTTGATCTCGTTCGTGACGTGCGGAATCACCTGCACC
>DASSGL010000116.1:0-5475 GCA_035693525.1 Gaiellaceae bacterium
CCGCACGGTGCTGCGACGGATCACGTCGAGATAGCGGCGGCCGGCCTCGCCGAGACCTTCCTCCTCGTCGTGCATCATCTCGAGGAAGCCCGAAATCGACGTGAGCGGCGTCCGCAGCTCGTGCGAGACCGTCGCCACGAACGCGTCGCGCATGCGATCGAGCTCGCGGTCGGCCGTCACCTCGCGGAGCGTCCAGATGCGTCCGCCGGTCACGGCCGTCGCCTCGTTCGGGACCGGCGCCGTGTAGCCGCGGAAGACGCGCCCGGTGCCCGCGATCTCGAACTCGTCGCTCGATGCCTGGCCCGGCGCGGCCGCGAGCGTCGACATTCGCTTCCTGTAGCGCTCGGGCTCGGTGACGGTATCGGCGATCGCGAGCAGGCGTTCCGTTGCCGTCCCGCTCGGAGGCATCCCGAGCTCGGCGGAGAGCCTGCGCATCGGCCGGTTCGAGATGAGGATGTCGCCCTCCCGGTCCGTCAGGCAGATGCCGTCGAGCGTCGAGTCGATGAGTGCGCCCTGGAGGGAGGCGACGCTGCGAAGCACCCGCTCGCTCGCGCGCAGGCGCCTGCCCGCGAGCGCGGACCCCACACCGAGGACGATGAGCGAGCCCGTGCGCACCGCGACCTGCATTCGGTCGAGGGCCGAGGCGTTCTCCGCGTCGATCGCAACGAGCCAGAGCGCCATCGACCCGACCGCACCGACCGCGCCTCCGACGACGCCGAGGTCGAAGCCGAGGAGCGCGACCCACGGCGCAAGCGTGACGACTCCGAGCTTCGTCGCCCACGAGAACGCCATCATCAGTCCCCACGTGGCGGCGATGCCGGCAAGCGCGACCGACGTGACGAAGTACCGACGGCGGGCAATCGACACGACGGGCCGGAATATAGACATCGCTCTGGTCGTCACACCGTCCGCGCGCGTCCACCGGAGCTCGAGAGCACGTGTACGAACGTGAACGCGCCGGCCAGAAGCGCGAGGAAGAGCGGCGCGCGGAGGAACCGGAGCACGACGATCGCATCCGGCAGACGCACGACCTTCGCACCGAGGATGTCCCCCGGCTTCGGCCGCCAGACGTCGGGCGCGGTGCGGTTGTCGCCGCGAACGACGAAGCCGTGCGTCGAATCGCCGCCGATGATCCTGTGGATCACCTGCGCGCCGGCCATCGGGTCGCCCTTCGGCACGCGGTATGCGACGACCTGGCCCGGGTGGTAGCTCGCCTGCCGCTCCACGAGCACCAGGTCGCCCGTGTGGTAGCGGGGCTCCATGCTCTGGCCGGAGACGAGCACGTAGGCGGCGCTGCCGCCGAGCGACTGGGGACGCAGGAACTGCACCCAGAAGAGGCACACGAGGACGGTGAGCACGATCCCGCCCACCTTGTTCGTGCGCGCGAACGCCACCATGAGGCGCGCTGACCTACTTCTCATAGTTGATCACCAGCTGCGGGCGGTCGGTCGCCGTTGCTGCCTCCGAGGAAGCGAACACCGTCGCCGTGTTCGCGTTGCCGCCGGAGTCGCTGAGCCGCCAGCCGTAGTTCGCAGTGCCGCTCTTGATCAGCGCGTCGACGTCGACCGTCACGGTGATGCTCTTCGTGACGTTGGACGTGGTGCCTGTCGCGAACGACGTCGTCGTGCTTCCGTACGAGAGCGTCTGCGCGCCGTTCCACGACGTCGTGCCGCTCCAGGTGGCGCCGACCGGCGCGACGTCGATCGTGCGGCTCGAGCTCGGGGCGCCGGTGATGCGGACGCTCAACGTTGCCGAGTCGGCGCCGCCCGTGGACGGGATGTTGCAGCTCGAGAGGTCGAATCGGACGAACGACCATGTGCGGTTGTTCATCTTCGGGCTCACGTTCAGTGTCGTCGCGCTGCCGAAGCTCGACGTCGCGGCGTGCTCGTCGACATACGTGTCGGTGGTTGCCGTCGTGCCGCTGAGCGTGCACGTTCCCTTCGTCAATGTCTGCGAGCCCGCCCAGAGGTGGGACGAGCCGACGTTGAGCGTCGCGGCGAAGGCCGCGCCGCACCCGAGCGCCGTTATGGCGGCGAGGAAGACGGCGAGCCGCGTGCTCACGGGCCCGTGGCTCCGAAGCTGAACCGGGCGACGTTTGCCGCCGAGATCGTGCCCAGGCCCGTGAACGTCGCGGCGCACGTCGTCGTGCAGCCCGTCAGGGTGGTCGACGAGCTCGCGAGTGCTGCTCCGGCCGAGCTCACCAGCGCGATCGAGAGCGTCGCGCCGGCGCAGGTCGCCGGGATCCCGGCGACGTCCACCTGCGTCACGTTCCCGCTGTTGTCGACCTTGCGCGTCGCCGCGAGCGACGAGACGCCGCAGGACGTCACCGACGCATTACCGGCCGAAACGCTCCGGGAGCCGAGCGCGAGGGTCGCCGCAGCGCCGCACGCCGCGAACGTCGCAGCGACCGCGAGGGCGACTCCCAGGAACTTCGCCAGCAGCTTCATCAGGTCTCCAGATCTCTGTCGCGGGACGGAGCGCCGCCGCCGACGCTCCGCCCGCAACCGTTGGATCGGCAGATCAGCCGTTGATCGCGACCGAGATCCCCGTGACCGAGGCTGCCGAGATCGTCCCCGCGGGGGCGAGGGCGAGCGAGCCGCCGCCCGCCGGGGCCGCGCCGCTGGCCGAGCCGAGGCTCGTGCCGCCCGAGCCCGTGAGCGTGACCGAGACGGTCTTGGTCGCGCAGCCCGCGTCGATGCCGGTCACCGTCACGCCCGAGACCTTGTAGCCGGGGATCGACGAGTCGTACGCGACGTTGTACGTGCCCGTCGCCGGGCCGCTCGTCTGGCACGACCCCACCGTTTGGTTGCCCGCGCTCAACTGGTCGGTGCCGAGGTTCAGCGTCGCCGCGAATCCATAGACCGCGCCGAAGATCGTCAGCGCGAGAACGAGCGCGAACACCGTCTTCCGCTGCGCAAATGCCTTCAGTACCTTCGTCATTTCGAATCTCCTCTGCCGTTGCCTGTACCTGGCCGGACGCCTGTCCGCTTGGCAGAGGATCGGCGGGTGCCTGATGAATTCAGGTTCCCTCCGGGTATGCGAAACGTATGAGCGTTCGATCACCCGAAAAGGGGATCAGAGCTCGATCGGGGGGTACGTGCGGCGCACCTCGTCGACGAACGCGGCGAGCCGCTCGGCGATCGCAGCGTCGGCGATCTCGATCACGTTCTCGGCGTTCATCTCGCCGGAGTGGGAGAGGTTGAAGCTGCCGACGAACGCGACGTCGTCGGCGACCGTCACCTTGGCGTGCATGTAGTCGTGGACCGCGCCGGGTGCGTACGGCGTGGAATCCTTGCCGGAGAAGGGCGCGTGTGTCAGCGACCTTCTCAACAGCGGCTCCTTCCACGGTGCGTTTCCGTTCGCGTGCCATTGCCGCAGCACCTCCAGCACCTGCGTCCGGTCGACGACGCCTGCGACGTCGACCTTGCCGTCACTCACCGCCTGCGCGAGCGTGCCGAGGACCGGTGCCGAGCTGATCAGGGGAGACGCGATGCGAACTCGGCGCGTCGCGCCGCCGATTGCCTGCGCGAGGCGGTGCGCGAGCTTCTCACCGCGGCCGGGACAGAACCAGGCCCGGACACGCACGCCGTCCACGTCGAGCGGCCCGGAGTCGACCTTGCCGCTCCGCTCGACGTCGCGCCTCGTCCAGAGCTGCTCGAAGTCCGTCTTGTAGCGGCCTGCGAGCTCGCGAGACTCGACCGTGACGATCAGGTTCTCCTCGCGTGTCCACGAATCCGCGGTCCAGTTCGTCGAGCCGGTCCACACGGCCTCGTCGTCGCGTATGACGTACTTGTGGTGCATGAGGTCGGGCGACCCGGGAATCGCCGCGGTCGGGAACGGCAGCGACTCGACGAGCTCCGGATCGGTTTTCGGCGGCGCGGGGATCGGAACGCGTTCGTCCTCGTCGAGGTTGTACGCGAGGCGCACGGCGACGCCGCGCGCAGCGGCACCCGTGAGGGCGTCGCGCACCGTGGACGCGATCGGCTCCGGCAGGTGGAGGTCGTAGATCGCGATCTCGAGCGTTCGCCGCGCGTCGGAGAGCCAGGCGACGAGCGCTTCCGCGGTCTGCTCCGCGGGCTGCCCGCCGTCCGTGAGCGTGCGAAGCTCTATCGCGCCGCTTTCTGCGCCGCCTTGTGCGCGCGCTTCGCGGCCTGGTAGTCGGCGAGCGCCTGCGGCGAATCGACGTCGCCGAGCGTCGGGTGGGACGGCGCGACCTCGGCGGCGTTCGCATCGCCGAAGCGCTTCGCGAGAACGGCGAGCATCGATCGAACTTTCATGTCGCCGAAGCCGGGAAGCGCCGCCAGCCTCGCGCGCAGGTCGTCGCCGTCGGCGGCGTCGGTCCAGATCCGGGATGCCGCTCCGTCGTACTCCTCCGCGACGTAGGCGGCGAGCTCCTGTACGCGCCTCGCCATCGAGCCGGGAAAGCGGTGTACGGCCGGCTTCTCCCTGAACGCCGGCTCGAGGTCCGTTCGCGCGATGACCTTCGGGTCGAGCGTGCCGACTCGCTGCTTGATCCGAAGCGGCCCGGCGAATGCCTGCTGAACGGTGATCTGCTGGTCGAGCGCGAAGCCGACGAGAAGCGCGAACGGATCCTCGGCCAGGAGCCGGTTGGCCTCGTCGTCGTCCGTGAAATGGAGTTGCTCCGGGGCGCCCATGGCTGGATCCTATGCCGAGGCGGGAAGGAGCTCGTCCGAGCGGCGGAGGAGCCCGCGTGCGCCCTGCTCGGCGAAGTAGTCCCTCGCGCGGCCGAGCTCGGCCGGCGGCGCGCCGCGCTCCGCGGCGAGCAGTCGCGCCCACGCCGCGTGGAACCGCGCACCGACCCCGTCGTAGACGCGCGCCGCACGTTCGAGCTCGCCGGAGACCGCCGCCCGGGCCGCCACCCTCCAGAGGCTCATCGCGCTCTCGCCGAACGCAGGCAGCCAGTCGTCGCCGCGGCCGAGCTCGACGAGGAGGAGCGGCAGGTCGGAGAGCCAGGCATCCTCGACGAGGAGCGCATGGTCGGCCAGCAGCTCGTCGATCGGCGCGTTCGCCTCTCCCGGTCGTCCGGCCCCGGGTAGCACGAAGGCCAGGTAGCAGAGCCCCATCGAGAGCTGCTGCGGGTCCGCGACGTTGCGCGCGATCTCGAGAGCACGCCGCGCATCGACCACCGCCTCGCGGGTGCGACCCTGTACCGCCCGGGCTCTGGCGCGGACGCCGAACGCCGGGGCCGCCTGGTACAGCGCCTCGGCGTCGGGGCGGGCGAGGAAGCGTTCCGCAAGAGCCTCGGACGTTCCGAAGTCTCCGCGCAAGTTGTAGTCGAGCATCTCCTCACCGTCGAACCACGCAACGGTCGTCGTGATGCCGAAGCGCATGCACGCCTCGTGTCCGGAGTGCCAGGCGGCCGAGGCGTCGTCGAGGCGGCCCAGGCGCCAGTACAGATTCATCAGGTTGTTCCACGCCTGGGTCAGCTCGTCCGCTGCGCTCGCACGCTCCGCG
>DASSGL010000117.1:0-7632 GCA_035693525.1 Gaiellaceae bacterium
GGCCGCAGGGCGCGGCGAGGATCCCGGCCGCGACCCGTTCCTCGACAGCATGTGAACCACGCGTTCCGAACGACCGCAACCAGGTCTCAGACCTGGTTGCGGTCGTGGGGTCCTCTTACTTCTCCTCGAGCTTCAGCGCCGCCGAGTTGATGCAGTAGCGCTGGCCCGTCGGGCGCGGGCCATCGGGGAACACGTGGCCGAGGTGGCCGCCGCAGTTGGCGCACATCACCTCGGTGCGGATCATCCCGAAACTCACGTCGGACTCCTCGTCGATCGCTCCCTCGTCGGCCGGCGCGTAGAATGCGGGCCAGCCGCAGCCGGAGTCGTACTTCGTCTCCGACTCGAAGAGCGTCGCGCCGCAGCCCGCGCACACGTACGTGCCGGGCTCGAACACGTGGTCGTATTCACCGGTGAACGGCCGCTCGGTGCCCTTCTCGCGCAGCACCCGGTACTGCTCCGGGCTGAGCTCGGTCCTCCACTCGGCCTCCGTCTTCTGGATCTTCGTCATACCGATCAGTCTAGGAGAGGCCCAGAACGTTTCACCGCGCCGGGAGCGCGGCTGCTACCACTGCGGGATGAGCTCCCCCGAGCAGCCGGCGCCGCGCGTCCGCCTCATCTTCGGCGCGCTGATGCTCGTCATCCTGCTCGCCTCGCTCGACCAGACGATCGTGGCGACGGCACTGCCGACCATCGTCGGCGACCTCGGTGGCCTGCAGCACCTCTCCTGGGTCGTGACGGCGTACCTGCTCGCCTCGACGGTCACCGGGCCGCTCTACGGGAAGCTCGGCGACCTCTACGGCCGGAAGCCGACCCTGCAGGTCGCAATCGTCATCTTCCTCGTCGGCTCGGCGCTCTGCGGGCTCGCGCAGAACATGCCCGAGCTGATCGCGTTTCGCGCCCTCCAGGGGCTCGGAGCGGGAGGTCTCCTGACGACGTCGATCGCCGTCGTCGGCGACATCATCCCGCCGCGCGATCGCGGCCGCTACCAGGGCCTCTTCGGCGCGGTCTTCGGGGTCTCGACGGTGATCGGGCCGCTTCTCGGCGGCTTCTTCGTCGACAACCTCTCGTGGCGCTGGATCTTCTACGTCAACCTGCCCGTGGGGGCCGTCGCCTTCGCGGTCATCGGCGCCGTCTTCCACAGCCGCGTGCAGCGAATCGAGCACGCGATCGACTACCTCGGCGCCGCGCTCCTGGCCGGTGGTCTTTCGGCGATCGTCCTCTTCACGAGCCTCGGCGGGACGACGTTCGCGTGGGGGTCGGCGGAGAGCGTGGCGCTGATCGTCCTCGGCGTGCTGCTGCTCGTCGCGTTCGTCTTCGCCGAGCGGCGCGCAGCGGAGCCGATCCTTCCGCTCGAGCTCTTCCGCAATCGCATCTTCTCGACGTCCGCGGCGATCGGGTTCATCATCGGCCTCGCGCTCTTCGGCTCGGTCACCTACCTTCCCGTCTTCCTCCAGATCGTGAAGGGGAAGAGCCCGACGGCGTCCGGCCTGCTGCTCACGCCGCTCATGGCCGGGCTGCTCGTCACCTCGATCGTCAGCGGACGCCTCATCAGCAAGTTCGGCCGCTACAGAGCGTTCCCGATCGCCGGCACCGCCGTCATGACGGTCGGCATGGTGCTCCTCTCGCGGCTGGACCTGAGCTCGACGACGGCGTACACGTCGCTGTCGATGCTCGTGCTGGGCCTCGGGCTCGGGGCGGTGATGCAGGTCCTCGTGCTCGCGGTGCAGAACGCGGTGGACTACCGGAACATGGGCGTCGCGACCTCCGGGTCGCTGCTCTTCCGCCAGGTCGGCGGCTCCATCGGCATCGCGCTCTTCGGCGCGATCTTCGCCAACCGCCTCCACGCAGAGCTGGCGGCACAGCTCCCGCCGGACGCCCACGTCCCGAAGACCCTGAGCCCCGCCATGGTGCAGCACCTGCCGCCTCGAGTCCACGAGGGCTATGTGCACGCCGTCGCGGCCGCCCTGCACCCCGTCTTCGTCGTCGCGGCCGTCATCTCCGTCTTCGCCTTCCTTCTGACCTTGATGCTGCGCGAAGTTCCGCTGCGCGACACGACGAGACCGGTCGAAAGCCAGGAGCTTTCGCCGGCGGTCTCGGCCGAGCGCGCGACCGTCACGCAGACGCGGCGCGCGTGAGCGAGCCCGAGGTCGTCGAGCTCCATGACCGCGCGGACTGGCGCCTGTGGCTGCGGGAGCACCACGCGGCCGCGTCCGGCGTGTGGCTCGTGACGTGGAAGAAATCGTCGGGGAAGCCGCGGGTCGACTACGACGCCGCCGTCGAGGAGGCGCTCTGCTACGGCTGGGTGGACAGCAAGTCGCGCTCGGTCGACACGGAGCGGACGTCGCTCTACTTCGCACCCCGGAAGCCGAGGAGCTCGTGGTCGGCGTCGAACGTCGAGCGGGTCGAGAAGCTCGAGGCGGCGGGGCTCATGCGCGCCGCGGGACGACGCGCGGTGGAGGAGGCGAAGCGGGACGGGCGCTGGCCCGAACCCAGCTCCGGCCGCGAACGACCGGAACCCGTGCTACCGTGAGAGCCACGGACGGCAAGGGGCCGCCCCGTGAGATGCAGCTTCTCGTTCCTCCTTCGGTGGTTTCGAGTCGTGTGATCTCGAACCGCCTTTGAGCATCCAAGGAGTCGAACACCACATGAAGCAATCGTTTCGCGCGCTCGGCGTGAGTGCGGCCGTCGAGCAGTCGCTCGTGGACCGCGGCATCGTCGAGCCGTTCACGATCCAGTCTCTCGTCTTGCCCGATGCGCTCGCCGGCCGCGACGTCCTCGCGAAGTCGCCGACCGGCTCGGGCAAGACACTCGCTTTCGCGATTCCACTCGTCGAGCTCATCACGCCCGACGGCGGCCGTCCTGAGGGGCTCGTTCTCGCCCCGACCCGCGAGCTCGCGCTGCAGGTCGCCGACGAGATCCGCGCGTTCGCCTCGGTCAAGGGCCTCAAGGTCGGCCTCGCGTACGGCGGCACGCCCGTCGGCGCGCAGGCCAAGCGGCTGAAGGGCGCGCACATCGTCGTCGCGACGCCCGGCCGCCTCCAGGATCTCGCGGACCGCCGGCTGATCTCGCTCGACGCGATCCGCATCCTCGTCCTCGACGAGGCCGACCGCATGCTCGACATGGGCTTCCGCCCGCAGGTCGAACGGATCCTGCGGCGCGTGCCGACGAACAGGCAGACCATGCTGTTCTCGGCGACGCTCGACGGTGAGGTCGGCGAGCTCGCCCGCGCCTATACCCGCGACCCGTCGCGCTTCGAAGCGGTGCGCGAGGTCGAGAAGAACGACGGCGTGATCGAGCACGACTTCGTCTCCGTCACCGCCGACGGAAAGATCGACAAGCTCGTCGAGCTGCTCGAAGCCGAGGATGGGCTCTCGCTCGTCTTCGTCCGCACGAAGCGCGGCGCCGACCGGCTCGCAGAGAAGCTCGCGCGGCGCGGGATCGCCGTCGTCGCGATGCACGGAAATCTCGGCCAGTCGCAGCGCGAGCGCGCGCTCGAGCGCTTCCGTTCGGGGCGCGCCACGACGCTCATCGCGACAGACGTCGCGTCCCGCGGCCTCGACCTCGACGACATCGGCCACGTGATCAACTTCGACCCGCCCGAGGACGACAAGGGCTACGTGCACCGCGTGGGGAGGACCGGCCGCGCCGGCCGCTCCGGCCGCGGCAGCACGCTCGTCCTCCCTGACCAGCAGGACGACGTCAGCCGCGTCGCGGCCCGCCTCGGGCACAAGGAACAGTTCGAACGCACGGGAATGCGCAGCGCCCGGCCGAAGCTCGTGTACACGAGCAGGCGCGGACGCCGGTCCCGGTGGTAGGCAGGGGGAGGTGAATCAATTGGCAACCGGCACTGTGAAGTGGTTCAGCGACGACAAGGGGTACGGCTTCATCACCCCCGATGACGGATCGAAGGATCTGTTCGTCCACCACACGGGCATCTCCGGCGAGGGCTTCAAGACGCTCGCGGAAGGTGCGAAGGTCGAGTTCGAGGCAACCGAGGGGCAGAAGGGCCCCCAGGCAACGAACGTTCACGCGATCTAAGGGCGACAACGTCCGAAACGAGCAGAAGGGCCCCGGCGATCGGGGCCCTTCGTGCGTTCCGGCGCGGTTCTCGGTTTGACATCTCCTTATACCTGTCATTAGGCTCTCAAACTCAACTAATCCGATGGGAAAGGTGGATGTCACGATCGTGCGTCGCTCAGCGCTCGTTCTACTCGCACTCGCCGCACTCGCTTCGGCCACGGCCGCAAGCGCGGCTCAGAAGGACACGAACCTCGCCGTCGCGGCGTACTCGATCCCGACGGGTGTCTTCCCGAAGCTCGAGTCGGCGTTCGAGGCGACGTCCGCCGGCAACGGGGTCAAGTTCTCGAACTCGTTCGCCGCGTCCGAGGTGCAGAGCAAAGCGGTCGCCGCCGGCCTGCCCGCCGACATCGTCAACTTCTCCATCTCGACGGACGTCGACCGCCTGGTCGACGCGAAGCTCGTCGACAAGAACTGGGCGAAGAACAAGTACAGCGGCATCGTCTCGAAGTCCGTCGTCGTCTTCGTGCTGCGGAACGGCAACCCGAAGCACATCAAGACGTGGGACGACCTGATCAAGCCAGGCGTCGACGTCGTCTTCCCGAATCCGTTCAGCTCCGGCGGCGCGCGCTGGGACGTCATGGCCGCGTACGGCGCGATGCTGCGTGAGGGCAAGACGCACAAGCAGGCCGTCGCGTACCTGCAGCAGCTCTTCAAGCACAACGTCTCGCAGGACACGAGCGGCCGCAACGCCCTGAACACGTTCCTCGCCGGCAAGGGCGACGTGCTGCTCACGTACGAGAGCGACGCGAAGAGCGCGCAGGCACAGGGCAAGCCTGTCTTCTATGCGATCCCGAAGGCGACGCTCCAGATCGAGACGCCGCTCGCCGCGGTCAACTCGTCGAACAAGGCGGAAGCTGCGAAGTTCGTCAACTGGCTCTACACGCCGGCTGCGCAGACGATCTGGGCGGACAACGGCTTTCGCCCGGTCGACCCGAACGTCCTACGGAAGTACAAGAAGCAGTTCCCGCCGCGGCCGCAGCTCTTCAAGATCGGCTACGTCGGCGGCTGGAACAAGGTGAACACCCAGTTCTTCGACCCGACGAACGGGATCGTCGCGAAGATCGAGCAGTCGCTCGGAGTCTCCACTGGCGGTTGACGCAGCACGGATGCCGAGGGCCCGCAGGAGGGCCCTCGGTGCGCCGACCCTGAGTAGCGGAATCGCGCTGGGCTACCTCAGCGTCGTCGTGCTGATCCCGCTCGCTGCGCTCGTCGTCAAGGGAACCCGTGGCGGGTGGCACCACTTCTGGCAGGTGGCGTGGAACCCCGAGGCGAAGGCGGCGCTCGAGCTGACGCTCGGGCTCGCTCTCGCCGTCGTCGCGATCAACGCCGTCACGGGCACGGCGCTCGCCTGGACGCTCGTGCGCGACTCGTTCCCGGGCAAGCGGCTCGTGAACGCGATCATCGACCTGCCGTTCGCGCTGCCGACGATCGTCGCCGGGCTGACGCTGCTCGCGCTCTACGGGCCGACGAGCGCAGTGCACGTCAACGCCGCGTTCACGCGCTGGGGCGTCCTGATGGCCCTCCTCTTCGTGACCCTGCCGTTCGTCGTGCGGACGGTGCAGCCCGTGCTGATCGAGCTCGACCGCGAGATGGAGGAGGCCGCGGCCTCGCTCGGCGCCGGCCGGTTCACGATCTTCCGCCGCATCGTCTTCCCGCACCTGCTGCCGGCGCTCCTCTCCGGGGTCGCGCTCGCGTTCGCGCGTGCGATCGGGGAGTTCGGCGCGGTCATCCTGATCGCCGGGAACCTCCCGTTCAAGACCGAGGTGGCCCCGCTCTACGTGTTCCAGCGCCTGAACAGCGGCGACACCGAGGGCGCCGCCGCGCTCGCCGTGCTGCTGCTCGTCATCTCGCGCGCCGTCCTCCTCGGCATCGGCGCGCTGCGACGCTACGCGACCCGTCATGACCGTTAAGTACGTCGTCCGCTTCGGCTCGCTCGGCTACCTGGCGCTGATCCTGATCGCGCCGGTCGTGCTGATCTTCTGGCGTGCATTCGATCATGGGCTCGGGGCCTTCTGGGACGCGATCTCGAATCCCGACGCGGTGCACGCGCTGAAGCTCACGCTCGAGGTAGCCGTCGTCGCGGTGCCGCTCAACACGATCTTCGGCGTGCTCTGCGGGATCGCAATCGTCCGCCATCGCATCCCCGGCATGGGACTCGTGAATGCGGTCGTCGACCTGCCGATGGCGCTCTCGCCGGTCGTCGTCGGGCTCTCGCTCTACCTCTTGTACGCGAACGACGGCTGGTTCGGCGCGTGGCTGAACGAGCACGGCTTCCGAATCTTGTTCGCGTATCCGGGCATCCTTCTGGCCACGCTCTTCGTCTCGCTGCCGTTCGTGGTGCGCGAGGTCGTGCCGGTCCTGCGCGAGATCGGAACCGACCAGGAGGAGGCGGCCGCGACGCTCGGTGCGAGTGCGTTCACGATCTTCCGCCGCATCACGCTGCCGGCCATCCAGTGGGCGGTCGTGTACGGCGTGGTGCTGACGATGGCGCGCGCGCTCGGCGAGTTCGGCGCGGTCGCCATCGTCTCCGGCGGCCTGGCCGGTCGCACGCAGACGATGACGCAGTACGTTCAGAGCGCGTACGAGAACGGCGCGAACGAGACCGGTGCATATGCCGCGTCGGTCGTGCTGGCGGCGATCGCGATCCTGACTCTCGTCGTGATGACATTCATCGGCCACCGGGAGGACAGCCTTGGCGATCGAAGCGCGTAACATCACGAAGCGCTTCGGGGACTTCGTCGCGCTCGACGACGTCTCGATCAACGTCGAGAGCGGGTCGCTGACGGCCCTCCTCGGCCCGAGCGGCAGCGGCAAGTCGACGCTGCTACGCGTCGTCGCGGGGCTCGAGGTGGCCGACGCAGGTGACGTCTTCATCTCGGGCAAGGAGGCGACCGCGCTCGCACCGCAGAAGCGCGGCGTCGGCTTCGTCTTCCAGCACTACGCACCCTTCAAGCACATGACCGTATGGGAGAACGTGGCGTTCGGCCTCAAGATCCGCCGTCGTCCGAAGGACGAGACCCGCGCGCGCGTCGACGAGCTGCTCGAGCTCGTGCAGCTCGGCGGCCTCGGCAAGCGCTATCCGGCGCAGCTCTCGGGGGGCCAGCGTCAGCGAATGGCGCTCGCGCGCGCACTCGCGCCCGAGCCCGAGGTGCTGCTTCTCGACGAGCCGTTCGGCGCGCTCGATGCCCGCGTGCGCGTCGAGCTGCGGCAATGGCTCCTGCGACTGCACGAAGAGATGCACGTGACGACGATCTTCGTCACCCACGACCAGGAGGAGGCGCTCGAGCTCTCCGACTCGATCGTCGTGATGAACAAGGGCCGCGTCGAGCAGGTGGCGCCGCCGCGGCAGCTGTACGACGAGCCCGCGAACGAATTCGTCATGAGCTTCGTCGGGCCGGTCAACAAGCTCGACGACGCCTGGGTTCGGCCCCATGACGTCGAGCTCCGGCACGACCCGAACGGGACGACGCGCGAGGCGCAGGTCGAGCGGATCGTGAGACTCGGCTTCGAGACGCGCATCGAGCTCGTCCGCGACGACGGCGAGCGCCTCTA
>DASSGL010000118.1:0-4201 GCA_035693525.1 Gaiellaceae bacterium
GCCCTCGAGCCGGTGCGCTCGTACACCGATGCGAACTGCATGAGCTGCGGCTCCTGCCTCCAGGGCTGCCCGACGAACGCCGGCAAGTCGACGCTCAACACGTACATCCAGGACGCACTCGTCGGCGGCCGGCTCGAGCTGCGCGCCCGCGCTCGCGTCGAACGGGTTCTCGTCGAGAACGGCGAGGCGACGGGCGTGGACTACGTCGACGGCGACGGCATGACGCACCGTGTCGACGCGGACGCGGTCGTCGTCGCGGCCGGGACGCTCAACACGCCGCAGGTGCTGATGCGCTCGGGATTGCCGGACACCTCGAGCACGCGTCTGATCGGACGCAACCTCGGCTTCCACCCGGCCCGCCTCATGTTCGGGCTCTTCGACGAGCCACAGGACGCACACATGGTCTATCCGATCACCGCACACGCGATGGACCACCAGCACGACGAGGACGGCGGCTTCGTCGTCGAGGCGACGACGCTCATGGATCCCATCGGCTTCGCCACGACCGTCGAGGACGAGGACGGTCCGCTCTGGGGACGGCCGCTCGTCGAGCACATGCGCGCCTTTCGCCGCTGGATCGGCATGCTGGTGATGGTGAACGACGACAACAACGGCGCCGTGCTCGACGACAACGGCAACGAATCGTTCAGCGCCGCGTTCAACGAGGAAGAGCGCAAGCGGCTCGACGGCGCGTTCGAGTTCACACGTGCCGTGTTCGAGGCCGCCGGAGCGTCCAAGGTGCGTTGGACGGGGCTCGTCACGACGCACGTGCAGGGGACGTGCCGCATGGGCAGCGACCCGGAACGCTCCGTCGTCGACCCGGACGGGCAGTCGTGGGACGTGAAGCGCCTCTACGTCGGCGACGGCTCGCTCATCCCGCGCACCATCTCGGTCAACCCGTCGCTCACGATCATGGCGCTGGCGGATCGGCTGGCCGGCCACCTCGACCGCTCTCTATGACCGAGTCGATCCGCGACCTCGCGCACCTCTCGCACGTCGAGCTGCTGACGCCGACGCCCGACGAGAGCCTGCGCTACTTTCGCGAGATCCTCGGCATGGAGGTGAGCGGCGAACGGGACGACTCGCTCTACCTCCGCGGCTTCGGCGACTACGAGCGCGCGTCGGTGAAGCTGACCGCGTCGACGCAGTCGGGCGTGGGCCATGTCGCCTACCGAACCTGCAGCCTGGAGGCGCTCGGGCGGCGCGTCACGGCGCTCGAGGCCGCCGGCGCACGCGGCGACTGGATCGACGGCGATGTCGGTCACGGCCGCGCGTACTCCTTCCTCGACCCCGACGGGCATCGCCTCGAGATCTTCTACGAGACGGAACGCTACGTCCCCCCGCCCGAGCTCCGCCCGGCACTGAAGAACCAGCCGTCGCGCTACCTCGGCCGCGGCGTCGGCGTGCGCCACCTCGACCACGTGAACTTTCTCGCTGTGGACCCCGCTGAGAACCGCGTGTTCGCGGAGCGCAACCTCGGCCTGCGTCTGACGGAGCAGATCGTCCTCGACGACGGGACAGAGGCCGGCGTCTGGCTCGCCTCGAACCAGAAGTCGTACGACCTGACGTACACGCGGGACGCCACGCGGACACGCGGGCGGCTCCACCACGCCGCGTTCTTCGTCGACCAGCGGGAGGATGTCCTCCGCGCGGCGGACATCTTCCTCGAGCACGGGATCGTGATCGAGTCGGGGCCGCACAAGCACGCGATTCAACAGACCTTCTTTCTCTACACGTGGGAGCCGGGCGGCAACCGGATCGAGGTGTGCTCGGGCGGCTACCTCATCTTCGCTCCGGATCACGAGGCCGTCGTCTGGTCACAGGCGGAGCGGGCGAAGGGGCAGGCGTGGGGGATGCACACGGTGCCGAGCTTCCATATCAAGGGCTCCCCGCCCGTCCCGGAGGAGGACGCGCTCCTGGCCGGGCACCCGGTCTGATGCAGGTCGCCGTGCTCGGCCTCGGCGAGGCGGGCGCGCGGCTCGCCGCCGACCTCGTCGAGGCAGGCTGCACGGTTCGCGGCTGGGATCCCGCGCGCGCGAGCGAGACCGAGAGCGCCGGTGCTGCGGTCCGCGGCGCCGACGTCGTGCTGAGCGTCAACTCGGCCTCGGTCGCGATCGAAGCGGCGGCAGGCGTCGCGGGGCAGCTACGCAGCGACGCCTTGTACGCCGACCTGAACACCTCGTCGCCGGAGTTGAAGCGCGAGCTCGCGGGCGTGGTGCCGGTCGACTTCGTCGACGTCGCCCTCGTCGGCGTCGTCCCGCTCACGGGCCTCGCGACCCCGGCGCTCGCGTCCGGCTCGGGCGCCGAACGGTTCGCCGCGCTCTTCGGGCCGCTCGGCATGCCGGTCGAGGTGGTCGGCGACCGTCCGGGCGAGGCGGCGGGGCTCAAGCTCCTGCGGAGCGTCTTCATGAAAGGCGTCGCCGCGGCTGCGATCGAGGCTCTCGAGGCTGCGAAGTCCGCGGGCGCCGAGGCGCGAGTGCGCAGCGACATCGCAGGAGTGCTGGGCGAGCCGATGCTCGACCGCTTCCTAGACGGCTCGCGCGTGCACGCCGTGCGGCGAGCCGAGGAGATGCGCGCAGCGGCGGCCTACCTCGAGCAGCTCGGCGTTCCGCCTCGAGTCGCGTCCGCCGCGGCCGACTGGTTCGACCACCTACGCTCTGCGCCGTGAAGATCTTCAACCTGCACGGCGAGGAGTGGAACCGCACGGAGGAGCGTGAGGGCTGGCGCAGCAAGGACGGCTGGGTCGGCGCGCACATCGGGGCCGAGCTGATCGGCGGGAGCGTGTACGAGCTCGAGCCCGGCAGCCGCCTCTGGCCGTACCACACGCACCATGCGAACGAGGAGTGGCTCGTCGTCGTCCGCGGAGAGCCCACGCTGCGCACGCCCGATGGAGAGCGGGCGCTGCGCGAAGGCGACGTCGTCTGCTTCCCCCGCGGCAAGGATGGAGCCCACCAGGTCAGCAACCGCACCGACTCCCCGATCCGGGTGCTGATGCTCTCGACCCTGATCGCGCCGGACATCGTCGAGTATCTCGATACCGGCAAGGTCGGCGCGCGGAGCGTGAGCGGCGAGCGGATCATGCTGGGCCGGCCGGGGCCGGAGCTCGATTACTGGGAAGGCGAGGACTGAGGGGCCTCGACGCGAGCGGCCGGACGGCTCTCGGGGGCGACCAGTTCAACGGGTGACCAGGCGGTTTCGATCGGGTGACCTCGCCCGGGTCAGCGGGTGCCGCGTAAATGTCGATCCGGGCCGGACCCGCTCGTCGTCCCTGATCAGACGCAGTACCAAACGAGAGAGGAGCGACGATGAAGTACCTGATGCTGGTCTGCTGGGACGTCGAGAAGATGAACGCTCAGCCCGAGCCGGACCCGTCCGCCACGGCGGACGAGGAGAGCTTCCCCTGGCTGGACGACCTCCAGGCGCGAGGCATCTGGGTCACCGGCGACCAGCTGGCTCCGCCCCGCCGCGCTCGTTCGGTTCGCGTGCGCAACGGAAAGCCGCTGGTCACGGATGGGCCGTTCGTCGAGACGAAGGAGGCGGTCGGAGGGTTCGACATCCTCGAGTGCGACAGCCTGGAGGAGGCGGTCGAGATCGCTGCCGGGCATCCCGTCGCGCAGATCGGGACGATCGAGGTCAGGCCGCTCCGAGGGGGCTGACATTGTCGAGCCCGAGCATCCGCGTCGCGTTCTCCTTCAAGATCAGCGGCCGCACCTCGGGCTTGATGTCGAGCGTGCTGAAGTCCGCGAGCCAGCGCTCCGGCGTGATGAACGGATAGTCGGTGCCGAAGAGCACCTGTTCCCGCAGCAGCGTGTTCGCGTACTGGACGAGCTGCGGCGGGAAGTACTTCGGCGACCAGCCGGAGAGGTCGATGTAGACCTGCGGCTTGTGCATGGCAACCGAGAGTGCTTCGTCCTGCCACGGAAACGACGGATGCGCGAGCACGATCGTGAGACCGGGGAAATCCACGGCCACGTCGTCGACGTGAATCGGGTTCGAGTACTTCAGCCGCACGCCGCCGCCGCCGGGCAATCCCGAGCCGATGCCCGAGTGCCCGCTGTGGAAGACGACCGGCAGCCCTGCCTCCTCGATCACCTCGTAGAACGGATAGGCCATGCGGTCGTTCGGGAAGAACGCCTGCACGTTGGGATGGAACTTGAAGCCTCGGACGCCGTGCTCGGCGATCAGCCGCCGCGCCTCGTCC
>DASSGL010000119.1:0-15230 GCA_035693525.1 Gaiellaceae bacterium
TCGAACGTGGCGCCCGGCGACCGCGTCGTCGTCGCGTGGCGGGCACCGTGCGGCGACGCGTGCGCGGCGTGCCGCCGCGGCGATCCGCGACGCTGCTCGAACAACCTGCGGGTTCGCAGCCGCATGCGCCGGGCCGGCGACAGTGCGACGCTCACGCCGGTGCTGCGCTGCGGCGCGTATGCAGATCGCGTGGTCGTGCACGAGGCATGCGCGGTCAAGGTGTCGGAAGCGCTACCGGTCGAGCAGGCCTGCCTGCTCGCCTGCGGCTTCTCGACCGGCGCGGGCGCCGCGCTCTGGGCGACTCCCGTGCGCCGGGGTGCGTCGGTCGCCGTGATCGGCTGCGGCGGCGTCGGGCTGGCAGTCGTGCAGGGCGCGCGTCTCGCGGGCGCTGCCACGATCGTCGCCGTCGACGTCATGCCCGACAAGCTGTCCTTCGCGAGCGAGCTCGGTGCAACGCATGTCGTCGATGCATCGGCGGGGGACGCGGTGACGCAGGTCCGCGAGCTCACGGGTGGGGTCGACTACGCGTTCTCCGCGGTCACCGCGCCCGCCGGCCTCGTAGATGCGGTGCGGATGTGCGCCTATGCGGGCACAGCGACCCTCGTCGGCGTGCCACCGCCGGCGCGCACCCTCGACCTCGACCTCGAGCGCGACCTCTTCCAGCCCAAAGTGGCCATCGCCGTGACCCACGGCGGCGACACGATCCCGCAGCAGGACTTCCCGTTTCTCGCCCAGGCCGCGATCGACGGCAGGATCGACCTCGGGCGCTTCGTCACCAGCACGATCGAGCTCGAGCAGGTCCCCGACGCGCTGGACGAGCTCCACGCTCCGACCGGCATCCGCAGCGTCGTGAAGCTCTAGCTCAGGACTTGCCGAACGCTGCGCGCCGCTCGCCGTCGCGCTCGGGGTTCGTGAGATGCCCGTCGCGCGGGACGTAGCCGTCCTTGCCGCCGACGACGAAGACGATCGCTTCCTCGTCGAACGGGTTCGAGATCGTCCGCCGGGTCGCGGCCTCGGCGTGGAAGAGCCCGCCCTCGCCGAGATCGCGCGTCTCGCCGTCGGCCTCGACGCGGATGCGGCCGCGGTGGACGAAGTAGAGCTCGTCCTGCGTGTCGTGATAGTGGGAGAAGCCCTCGTATCCCGGCGGGTAGCACAGGGCGTTCACGCCGAACGCGGTCACACCGAGCGCAGCCCGGATCTTTCGGAAGCCGAACCCTTCGCCGAGCTCGTCGAGGGAGGAGAACGCGTGGCTCACGTCTGGCAGGCCGTCTCGGCCAGCGGCAGGCGGCTCAGCATCTCGTCGAGGGCCATCTTCTCCTCGAGGCTGAAGCGCGAGCCGAAGAGCTCCTCGATGTCTGCGGCATGGCTCTCGCGTGCCGACCTGATCGTCTCGAGGCCCGACTCGGTCAGGACCGCGTAGGTCACGCGCGCATCGGAGCTGCAGCGCTCCTTCTCGACGAGGCCGGCACCCTCGAGCCCGTCGAGGAGCCGCGTGATGCCCGACGCCGTCAGGAGCACCTGGCGGGCCAGGTCGACCCGCCGAAGCCGGTGGCCCTCCGCGTGGAAGAGCTGCATCAGGACGTCCAGGTCGCTCAGCGTCAGCCCGTGTGTGCTCTCGAGCCGGGCCGAGAGCTCCCGGGTGACCGCAGCGTGGGCGCGCAGGAATCGCAGCCAGGTCGTGCTCGTTATTTCTTGTGTGCTCAATACTTGACTTGTCAAGGGGTTCTCGCTAAGATCGTTGACGTCTCAAGTATACAGGTTCCCCTCAAGGAGGCAATAGCCACAATGTCAGTCACAGAGACCATCGCGCCGGCCGGCACCTGGGCGGCAGACCCCGTCCACTCGAACGTCTCGTTCGAGGTCGGCTACGCAGGCGTGAACACGTTCCGCGGCAGCTTCCGCGACTTCCAGGCAACACTCGACGGCGATTCCCTCGCAGGATCCGCCAAGGTCGCCTCGGTGGACGTCAAGGACGAGCAGCTGAACGGCCACCTGCAGACCCCGGACTTCTTCGACGCAGCCCGCTACCCGGAGATCGAGTTCCGCGCCACCGAGCTCCACAGGGGCGAGGGCAACGCGGTCGAGGCGAAGGGCGAGCTGACGATCAAGGGCGTCACGCGCCCGGTCACGCTGACCGGCGCCGTCGACGGCCCCTCGACCGACCCGTTCGGGCGGGAGCGCCTCGGGCTGCGGCTCGAGACCGAGATCGACCGCACGGAGTACGGCGTCAGCTGGAACGCCCCGAATCAGAGCGGCGGCGACTACCTCGCGAACGGCGTCAAGCTGATCGCAGAGCTCGCCCTGGTCAGGCAGGAGGGCTGACGTGCGGATCCTGGCCGTCAGCGGCAGCCTGCGCAACGACTCGCTGAACACGAGCCTGCTTCGGGCCGCGACCGAGGCCGCCCCCGAGGGCGTCGAGGTCGAGCTCTGGGAGGGCATCGGCGAGCTGCCGATCTACGACCAGGATCTCGATGATCGCACCGACCTCCCGGAGTCCGTACGGCGGCTCCGGGAGGACTGGGGCTCGGCGGACGCCATCCTCTTCGCGACGCCCGAGTTCAACGGCTCCGTTCCCGGCGGGCTGAAGAACGCGATCGACTGGGCGTCGCGGCCGAAGCTCGAGGCCGCGCTCACGAATCAGACCGTCGCGGTCATCGGCGCCAGCACGGGGCAGTTCGGCGCCATGTGGGCCCAGGCCGACCTGCGGAAGATCCTGGGCGTCGCAGGCGCCCGCGTCGTCGGCGACGAGCTGCCCGTGACCCGGGCGCACGAGCGCTTCGACCACCACGGCCGCCTTCTCGACGGAGAGCTTGCCGGGCACCTCGCGCTCGTGCTGGAGACCCTCGTGCACGCGGCGGCTCCTGCCGCGGCCGACGTCGCCGCCTGAGCCTGAGACCCGGAAAAGAGCGAGGGCCGCTCGCGCGGCCCTCGATCCGGTCACCAGCTTGGATTTGGCAGAGGCGCTTCCTGCTCCGGCTTCGGTAGTCCGGCCGGGCGGCGCGAAAACGCGTCGTCCCCTACGCTGGCTAGGCGATTCCCCGTAGGTCCCGGGGACACACCTCTACCCGCTGGTACCTCCACTGCCCGTACTTGATGAAATCACTGCCGGACCACCTCCTTTCCGCGGTAGTCCATATATAGCAATCGGGCCAGGACGGCGCGCCGTCCGGACGGGGGAACCCCTCACCGGAGGACCGCGCTGAGCTCGAGGCCGCGGTCGAGCGGGACTGTCACGGAGACGAGCGACGGGTCGGCCTGGCGAGCGGCCGAGTACAGGGCGAGCGGATCCGGGTGGGACAGGACGTTGTCGGCGACGACGACGGCCCCGGGCTCGACCTTGCTGCGCGCGAGCTCGAAGAGGGCCTCGTAGTCCTCCTTCTCCGCGTCGATGAAGACGACGTCGAAGACGTCGTCGACCACCGCCAGCGTCTCGAACGCGTCGCCTTTTACGAGGTCGGCCCAGTCCTCGAGGCCGGCATCGGCGATGTTTCGCCGCCACTGCTCGATCCTCCGCGGATCGGACTCGAACGAGAGCACCCGGCCGCCGAGATGGCGGACGCCTGCCGCGAGCCAGATCGTCGAGTAGCCACGCGAGCCCCCGATCTCGAGCACCTCGCAGTCGGTCTGCGGTGCCACGAGAGAGAAGAGGAATCGCCCTGTCGTGGGCGCGACCTGCCGGCTCCGTTCCGAAGCGGGCAGCCCGCGAGCGCGCTCGTCCGCGTCCTGCTCCTCGAGGCGCGCGAGCACCGCAAGGATGCGGTCGTCGAGCATCATGAGCGGGTCGCGACCTGGAGCAGGCCGAGGCACATCTCGTCGGTCGTGCCCTCGCCCCAGAGGACGTACCGCGGCGCGAGCCGCTTCCCGCCGGCGATCGGCTGCGCGGCACGCGAGTTGTCGAAGCGGCAGGTGACGCGGACCGTGTCGCCGGGCTGCGCGTCGACCGGATGCTCGAGGTAGTACGCGTCCTGCCAGTGGAAGTTCCAGTGCGGGATGTGCAGCAGCGTCTCCGCGCGAGGCGTCGCCGGGTTCAGCTCGATGCGGATGTCGACGCCTCGAAGGTGCATGTGTCCTGCGACGCCGTAGATCCGAAGCGGGCGGTTGATGGTTCGATCGCACGACGTGGAGACCGAGCGGGCGTCACCGACGTCCTGCGGGTAGTCGGCGATCGTCTTGTGGCACAGGTAGAGAAGGCCGACCGGAATGAGCGCGGCGTCCTGCCCGTATTTCCTGACCTCCGTGCGGTATGCCGCGTCACGTGAGCAGAGCGTGGAGCGGACGCCGGCCGGGCACGGCAGCTCGACGGGCGCAGGGGCGAGGAACGTATCGAGCGGCGTGAGGCTCGACCGCGCCGACGGAACGAGCTTCAGCGCCACGCTCGACCGGTCGGGCTTGCCCACGTGCGTGTGTCCGGCGTGGAGGAGGTTGTAGTGGATCTGCATCACGATCAGCGCGCCGCGGTGCAGGAGGACGCCCGTCCCCTCCGGCAGGTCGTTCGTCGCGTGGCCCGGTACCCATGCGCTGATCCATTGCGGCGAGCCGAGACGGTCGCTCGCGGCATTTCCGGCGGACGCGCGCGTCTCCGTCAGCTGCGGTCCGCCGAAGCACGTCCAGCCCCGGCCGCCCGACGCGCGGTCGAGACGTCGCGCCTCGCGCGCGTTCGCGCCTGCCGCCTCGAACAGGATCACGTGATGGACGATCTCCGAGCGCTCCGGCCTCACGACTGCGGAGGTGACGAACATGTCCTGCGACAGCCTCGGATCGAGGAGCATGCAGTGGTAGTCGTCGGTCGACCCGGCCGTGACGCGCGGCGTGTACGGCTTCTTCGGTGCCAGGGTCAGCGGCGAGCCCGGCGCGCCGCCGTCGCTTGAGACCGGCGCGATGCCGCGGGCGCTCCCGAGCCTCGCGCCTCCGCGCACCCAGGCGGCGATCAGAAACTTCTCGTCCGGCGTCAGGATGCGCCGCGAGGCTCCGAGATACGCGGGCGAGTCGGAGCCCGGCATCCACGGAGGCATCGCGCCGCGCTCCGTCATCCGGAGGATCGACTGCGCGTACGCCTTCGCCGAGAGGGCCGAGGTGAGCGAGAACGGCGCAACGCCGCCGTCGCGATGACAGCTCGCACATTTCGCAGCGAAGACCGGAGCCACGTCGTCCCAGGTCGGGGTGACGACGGCTCGCGCGCTCCCGCCGCCGCCCCTGAGCGCGAGCGTCGCGACCACGAGCGTCGCGGCGAGGCAGGTCACAGCGAGCGCGCCTCGTCCCACGGCTAGAGCCTAGTGGCCATATCCTCCTCACGTGCACGCGCAGGTGGTCGTCGACATCGCGCGGATGCCGGTCGAGGTGTTCGACTACCTGACCGACGTGTCGAACCTCCCGTCGTGGCAGTCGGGCGTTCACGGCGCCGAGCTCATCGGCGAGCCCGGCGCCGGTGCGAAGATCCAGGAGCACCGGCATCTGCTCGGCCGTGAGCTGCGGACGACGCTGCAGATCGAGGAGTACGAGCGGCCCAGGCTCTTCGTGCTACGGGCGCTGGACAGCCCGGTGCCGTTCTCCGTCCGTCACGTGCTCGAGGCGAACGGCAACGGGACGCGCCTGACCGTGACGGGCGAGGGCGACGCCGGGATGCTGCCCGGCTTCGCGCTGGGGATCATCGCCCGGCGGGCCGAGAAGCAGTTCAGGAAGGACTTCGAGCGACTGAAGCGGCTGCTCGAATCCTGAGCTTCTCGACGTCGTCGCGCACCCAGCAGGTCGCGAGGTGGTCGTTGACGACGCCGCACGCCTGCATCGCGGCCCACACCGTCGTCGGGCCCACGAAGCGGAAGCCGGCGGACTTCAGCCGCTTCGAGAGCTCCTTCGATTCCGCCGTCTGCGCCTGCCAGTCGGCCGTCGTCCGCGGCCCGGCACGGTCCTCCGGGGCATACGACCAGACGAGCTCGTGCAGCGGCGTCCCCTCGTCGCGCAGCGCCAGCACGCCGCGGGCGTTTGCAATCGCCGCTTCGATCTTGCCGCGATGGCGCACGATGCCGGAGTCGCCGAGCAGGCGAGTCACGTCACGCTCGGTGAACCGCGCGACGGCGTCGGGATCGAAGCTCGCGAACGCATCGCGGAAGTTGTCCCGCTTGCGCAGGATCGTGAGCCACGAGAGGCCCGACTGGAAGCCCTCGAGACACAGACGCTCGTACAGCCCGCGTTCGTCGGTGACCGGTCGCCCCCACTCCTCGTCGTGGTACGCGACGTAGAGCGGGTCGCTCGCCGGCCAGCACCGCTGCTTAGTCTCCGACCTCGACCTTGACGACACCGTCCACCACCTTCACCGGGTAGGTCTGGACCGGGAGATAGGCGGGGAGCGAACGAGGCCGGCCCGTGGCGAGCTCGAAGGCCGAGCCGTGCCGCGGGCAGACGACGGTGCACGTCTCGTCGTCCCACTCGCCCTCGCAGAGGGGGCCGTCGTCGTGCGAGCAGCGGTCCTCGATCGCGTACAGCCTGCCGCCGCAGTTGTACACCCCGACGTAGAAAGCCGGGCCTGCGACGACGAGCTTCGAGGAGCCGGGCGGGAACTCATCCGCCGGCGCGACGTCTATCTCCACGTGATGGTCGACCGGTGATCGCCGATCGATTGCCGGTTGACCATCTAGGTCAGCTCGAGCTCGTCGAAGCCGGCGAGGCCTTCGGGAAGCGGCGTCCCCTTCGCCTTGTGCAGCGCGACCTTCAGCGTCGTCAGCCCGAGCATCGCGCACTTGAGCCGCACCGGCGTCAACGGGATTCCGATCTCGTCGAGCAGCTCCTGCTTGTCGAGCATCGCGACCGTGACGGCCGTCTTGCCCTGAACCATCTCCATCAGCATCGACGTGGCCGCCTGCGAGATCGCGCAGCCCCGGCCCGAGAACTTCACCTCGTCGATCGTCTCGCCGTCCTCGCCGAATGCGACGTAGATCGACACCTCGTCGCCACAGAGCGGGTTCTGTCCCTCGGCGTGCGCATCGGCGCCGTCGAGCATCCCGTGCCCGCGCGGGTTCTTGTAGTGATCCAGGATCACTTCCCGATACATCTGGTCGAACTCGCTCATGCAAACACCTTACGCACGGTGTGGAGCCCGTCGACGAGCTGGTCGATCTCCTCGGGCAGCGTGTAGAGGTAGAAGCTCGCGCGGTTCGTCGCCGCAACCCCGAGCTTGTGCATCAGCGGCTGGCAGCAATGGTGGCCGGCGCGGATGGCGACGCCCTGCATGTCGAGGATCTGCGCCACGTCGTGCGGATGGATCCCGTCCACGTTGAACGAGACGACTCCGGCGCGGCGGTCGGCGGGGGGCCCGTAGAGCGTGATTCCCGGCACCTCGCTCATCCGCTCCAGCGCGTACGCCGCGAGCTCGTGCTCGTGCGCCTCGACGGCGTCCAGCCCGACTCCCTGCAAGTAGTCGACGGCCGCACCGAGCCCGTACGCCTCCGCGATCGGAGAGGTGCCGGCCTCGAACTTGTGCGGCAGCTCGCCCCACGTCGTCCGGTCGACCCGAACGGAGTTGATCATGTGGCCGCCGAGCATGAAGGGCTCCATCGCCTGCAGCAGCCCGGCGCGGCCCCAGAGCGCGCCGATCCCGCTCGGGCCGCACATCTTGTGCCCCGAGATCGCGAGGAAGTCGCAATCGAGCGCCTGCACGTCGACCTTCAGGTGGGGCGCCGCCTGGGCGGCGTCGCAGACGAAGATCGCGCCCTGCTCGTGTGCCCAGCGGACGAGCGGCGCGACGTCGTTGATCGTGCCGAGCGAGTTGGAGACGAGATTCGTCGCTACGACCTTGACGTCGAAGTTGCGGGCGATCTCGTCGAGCCCGGAGAGGTCGACGTCGCCGTTCTCGTCGAGGGGCAGCATCGTGAACTCCGCGCCGCAACGACGCGCGATGTACTGCCACGGCACGAAGTTCGAGTGGTGCTCGAGCTCGGTCACGACGACCGTGTCACCCGGGCCGAGATTGTTCGCACCCCAGGAGTACGCCACGAGGTTGATCGCCTCTGTCGCATTACGCACGAAGATCACCTCGCGTACGTCGGGCGCGTTCAGGAACGCCCGCACCTTCTCGCGCGCTCCCTCGAGCCCCGCCGTGGCGCGCTCGCCGAGCACGTGTACGGCGCGATGAACGTTCGCGTACGACGTCTCGTAGAACGTCGTCATCGCATCGAGCACCTGGCGCGGCTTTTGCGAGCTGTTGGCCGAGTCGAGATAGGCGAGCGGCTTGCCGTGGATCAGCTGCTCGAAGATCGGGAAATCGGCGCGCAGCGCACGCGCGTCCAGCTTGCTCGTGGACGTCGGAACGGCCATTCACCCATCGTAACGGCCGTCATGCAACGAGCGATTCGAGTCGTCGGGCGTATTCCTCCGGGGTCACGCGCAGGTCGGCAGCGGTGCTGCGCGAGCGACCGGCGAGCCCGTGCAGCAGGGAGCGGTCGCGGGCGACGGCGAGCATGGCGTCCGTCAACGCCGGGACGTTCTCCGGCTCGACGAGGAGGCCGTTGACGCCGTGCTGTACGACGTCGGGAATGCCGCCGGCTTGCGTGCCGAGCACCGGACGGCCGCGCTCCAGCGCCTCGACGGCGATCCGAGGCAGGCCTTCGGAGCGCGACGGCAGCACGAGGACGGACGTACGGTCGAGCGCCCGTGCGACGCCCCGGCTCGGGAGGCGCCGGTTCCACGCGGTCTGCCCTGGAAGCTCGTCGACGAGCCGCCGCACGGTCTCGCGCTCTGTGCCGTCGCCGACGATCCGCAAGGTGGCACGAGGCTCCCAGCGGGCGACGCGCCGCCAGGCTTCGACGAGGCAGCCGACGTTCTTGTACCGCTCGAGCACGCCGACGAAGAGGAACGAGGGATCGGGAGGCAGGGGCTCGGTGGGCTGCGCAAAGGTCGAGACATCGGTGAACGCCGGGAAGCTCGCGTCCGGTTCGACGCCCACGTCGCGCACGACGTCGGAGGTGAAGGGGCCGACGGTTCGCACGCGATCGGCGCGGCGGAGCGCCGTCCGGGCGGCAAGGTCGGCGACAGGCGCAAGCAGCCGGCGCGAGTGCGATCCGTAGAGCCGCGTGGCCGTGCGGAAGTCGCCGTGCACCTCGACGACGACCTTCGGCTTGCGGCGGGCGAGCATGCGTCCGGCGAGGATGCCGAGACCCTCGTAGGGGCTCTGCGCAAGGACGGCGTCCGGTTCGAAGTGGCGCAGCTGGCGTGCGACGCGGAACGGCAGCTCGAGATAGAAGCGGGGGCCGTCGAGGCGTCGCGGCCGGTGGGGCGGTACGAGCTCGAAGGATTCGTCGTCCGCAGCCTCTGCATCGGCCGGGGTCGCTGCCGCTGCGAGCACATGCACGTCGAGGCGGCGGTCGAGCGCTTCGAACTTCCGGCGAAGGGACGGGGGCAGCGGGAATCGGTAGCGGGTCCGCGCCACCATCAGGACTCGCTCGGCCACGCCGCCTCACTACCCGGGTCGCGCGCAGTCCCACGCGCGAATCAAGGGTTTTCTTACCGAACTCTTACGCTTGCGCCGACATAGCCAGGCGCCGTCGCCTTGACGCTGCCGACAGGCACCTTCGCCTTTCCGGACACGTTTGCGTGGATCGAGCGGCCGGTGATGTGGAACGTGGCGGTCGGGACTCCGAATCCGTCGTCGAGCGCCTGAGCCCAGTGGGTGACGATCGTCTTCTTCCCGACCTTCGTCTTCGTCGAGAAGGTCCGCACCTGGAGGCCGGGCTGCAAGGCCTGCTGCACGAGGCTCGCGCCCGTGTCGAGAACGACGTCGACGGACCCGGGATTGCCGTCGATCGCGGCGGCGGAGACCTGGTAGGTCGTTCCGGGCGCCTTGACCGAGACCGTCGCGCCGAAGTGCTGCCCGTGGCTGCGCGAGCGCGCCGCATGGACGGAGCCGCCGCCGGTCCAGACGACCCAGAGCCGGTCCTGCGTGTCCACGGTCAGCGTCGTGTGCGGGTCTCCACCGGTGAACGACCCGCGGAAGTTGACGCCGTCGCCGGCGGGAACGCCGCCGCGGAACGGGACGACGGTCAGCTCGGTCGCCGTCGGGTAGCCGGGCGGCCACGCCATGAACGTGTTGCCCGAGCGGTCCGAGACGAGCGGGACGCGATCGTCGTGGGGGGTCGTCGGCTTGAGCGGCGTCGAGGACACTGGGCTGAGATCGCCGCCGAGCTTCTCGTACAGGAATGTGCCGTCGGGGTCGGCGTTCGAGTAGAACGCGACCTGGACGAGCCCCGCCGTATCCACCGCAAGCGACTCCGCGTAGCCGCAGCAGCGCGGGAACACGTTCTGCACGAACTCGCCGTTCAGGCCGCGGAAGACGTTCACGAAGCCGGTGCCGTCCTGGCTGAAGTACGGCGTCCCGTCGGGGGCCACGGCGGCACCCATCACGCCGCCGACGGTGTGCGACTGCGTCTGCGCCGGCCCGCTCCACGTCTGCCCGTCGTCCGTCGAGGTCAGGCGAGCGACGCCCTGCCCGTTCGGGTAGTACAGCTGTATCGCGCCGCTCGGCTGCTGGACGAGCTGCGTGCGACCGGCTATCGGATCGCCCGACACGAGAGCTCGCGCCGCCGAGTGGTTGCGCGAGAGCGAGATCGTCCCGGCACCCGGAGACTCCCAGGCGACGAGCTCGGTTCTCTGCTGCGTCACGAGCATCGACGGCACGACCGTGTTCTGCACGCCGGTGCCGGTGGTCGTCCATGCGAAGGCAGACGGCGCCGCTGCGAGCGTCGTGAGGAGGACGAGCGTCGATACGGCGCTGCGCACGGGTCGGAACGATGCCAGCGGCCGCGCCGCCGCGCAAGGCCCCCTTTCACGTTTCGTTCACCGGCTGACTGGCAGCATGACTGCGATGGGCCGAGCGCTTCTCCTGATCGTGCCCGTGCTCGTGCTGGCTGCTTGCGGCGGCGGTCATTCTCGATCACAGCAGACGACGACGCTCTCCAAGGCGGAGCGTGTCGTGCGGCACGACCCGCCCCTTCGCGCCGTCGCCGCGTCGTCGGCCGGCAGCCTCGCCGAGCCGGTGCAGGATGCGGCCGCAGCCTCCTATCGCGACGGGGCCGTGCTCGTCGGCGGACTGACCGCGTCCGACGTCTCCACCGATGCGATCGTCACCGCGACGCGTGCCGGCTCAGACCACGTCGGCCGCATCCCCGGTGCGTTGCACGATGCTGCTGCGGTCACGCTCGGCCGGACGACGTACGTCTTCGGAGGCGGGAACGGCGTCGCGCAGCTCGACGCGATCCTCGCCGTCGATCCCTCGAGTGGCGCGGCGCAGACCGTGGGGCGGCTCCCCGCGCCGAGCTCGGACCAGTCCGCTGCGGCCATCGGCCGGACGGCGTACGTGGTCGGCGGCTACACCGGGTCCCGGTGGCTGGACTCGATCGTCGCGTGGCGTCCGGGAGGCCGGGCCCGCGTCGTCGCCCATCTTCCGCACGCCGTCCGCTACGCAGCGGTCGCCTCGGCGGGCAACCGCATCGTGATCGCCGGCGGCTCGCTCGAATCCGGGACCGCCAGCGACCGTGTCTACGCGTACACGCCGGGCTCGCGGCACGTGGTGCCGCTCGGCGTGCTTCCCGCGCCGACGACCCATGCGGCCGCAGCGGCGCTCGGGTCGACCGTCATCGTGATCGGAGGGCGGGGCGCGGTGGTGGGCACCCCGACGAGGAGGATCGTCGCGATCGACTCGCGCGTGCACGTCGTGGGGGAGCTCTCCGTGCCGCTCTCGGATCTCGCCGCCGTCGCGACGCCGCGCGGTGTTCTCCTCGCCGGCGGGCGGAGCAGTGCGGGCACCGTCTCGACCCTGACGATGCTCGCGCCGTCGAGCCCGACGCGCAGGTCCGCCGCGGCGACCGTCACCAACGTCTACGCGGCCGACCGTGCGGGCAATCTCAGCGCCGAGGCTCGGCGCGCTCAGCCGTTCGTCTACGTGCCGAACAGCGACAGCGACACGGTGGACGTCATCGACCAGCGCACGTTCAAGGTCGTCCGCCATTTCGCCGTGGGCGCCCTGCCGCAACACGTCGTCCCGGCGTGGGACTTGAAGACGCTCTACGTCACGAACGACGAGGGCAACTCCTTGACGACGATCGACCCGCGCACGGGCAAGCCCGGCCGGACGATCCCGGTCACGGATCCCTACAACATGTACTTCACGCCCGACGGCCGCTATGCGATCGTCGTCGCGGAGCGCCTGCGTCAGCTCGACTTCCGCGATGCGCACTCCTTCAAGCTGCACCGCTCATTGCACGTGCCGTGCGCAGGCGTCGACCATATGGACTTCTCCGCCGACGGTCGGTATGCGCTGGCGAGCTGTGAGTTCTCGAGCCAGATGGTGAAGGTCGACGTCGCGAGCGAGCGCGTCACGGGCGTGCTCACGCTCCGCGCCGGGGCCGCGCCCCAGGACGTGAAGCTGTCGCCGGACGGCCGCGTGTTCTACGTCGCCGACATGAACTCGGACGGGGTCTGGCTGATCGACGGCGACCGGATGCGCGTCCTCGGCCACCTCTACACCGGACGCGGTGCGCACGGTCTCTATCCGAGCCGCGACGCGCGCTACCTGTACGTGACGAACCGCGCCGCAGGGTCGATCTCCGTTGTCTCCTTCGCGACCCGTAAGGTCGTGCACACCTGGCGGATTCCCGGTGGTGGGAGCCCGGACATGGGAAACGTCTCCGCCGACGGGAAGGTGCTCTGGCTCTCGGGACGGTGGAACGGCGTCGTCTACGCGATCAGCACGAAGAACGGCCGGCTGCTCGCCAAGATCCCGGTCGGGCTCGGACCGCACGGCGTATGTGTCTGGCCGCAGCCGGGCACCTACTCCCTCGGCCACACGGGAATCCTGCGCTGACGAAGCTAACGAGCCAGCGCCGCGGACTCCCAGAAGAATCCGTGTGTCACCCGGTGCTCGAGCCGTAGACCACGACGTTCTGCGGCGGCGACGATGGTCGCGACCGGATGGAGGTAGACACGGAAGCCGCAGCGGCGAAGGCGGAGGAAGCCGTTGACCGTCAGGAGGCCGAGGCGGAGCGAGCTCCGTTCCTGCGGGTATGTCAGGACGAGCCGCCGCTCGGTCAGGTCCGCGGCGGCCCCGACGAGCGCATCGGCGTCCGGGTAGCAGCAGACGACGCGGTGCATGACGACGATGTCGTGCGGCGCGATGTCCTCCCGGTCCTCGACCAGGTCGCCCACGCGACGCTCGACTCGGTCGGTCACCCCTCGTTCGGCGGCGAGTGCGGCAGCGGCTTCCTCGTAACCGCTCGAGAGCTCGACGTTCGTCGCCCGTTCGGCGCCGCCCGCCAGCAGCTCCAGCCCGATTGCGCCGACGCCGCCGCCGACGTCGAGGACGCTCGCATTGCGGGCGTCCCCGGCGAGCTCGACGACCTCGCGCGAGCTGCCGCGCAGGCCGCGCGCGCGATAGCGCCGTGCGTCGCGCTCGGCGGAGCGCCGGCCGAACATCCTGCGGTAGTCGCTCGTGCAGCAGCCGGCCACGGGCTGAGCTTAGACCCCGACGGGCTTGCGCTACCCTCGCCGCGGTATGCGCGAAGGCCGGACGCAGCGGGAATGAGCAGCGAGTACATCTACACGATGTATCGGGTCGACAAGTTCTACGGCCCGGACCGGCAGGTGCTCGCGAACATCTCGCTCTCGTTCTTCCCGGGCGCGAAGATCGGCGTCCTGGGGCCGAACGGCGCGGGCAAGTCGACGCTGCTGCGGATCATGGCCGGACGCGAGGAGCCCTCCTCCGGCGTCGCGGAGCTCGCCCCGAGCGCGAGCGTCGGGCTCCTCGAGCAGGAGCCGTGGCTCGATCCCGAGAAGGACGTCCGCGGCAACGTCGAGGACGGCGTCCGCGAGCTGCGCGACGTCCTCGACCGCTTCAACGCGATCTCGGCGAAGTTCGCCGAGCCCGATGCCGACTTCGACTCGCTGCTCGCAGAGCAGGCGAAGGTGCAGGACGTCATCGACCGCGCCGACGCTTGGCAGCTCGACCAGCATCTCGATCACGCGATGGACGCGCTGCGGCTCCCGGACGGCGACCGCGACGTGGCGACGCTCTCGGGCGGCGAGCGTCGCCGCGTCGCCCTGTGCCGCCTGCTGCTCTCGGCGCCCGACCTGCTGCTTCTCGACGAGCCGACGAACCATCTCGACGCGGAGTCCGTGGCCTGGCTCGAGCGCTTCCTCGCCGAGTACAAGGGCACGGTCATGGCCGTCACGCACGACCGCTACTTCCTCGACAACGTGGCCGGCTGGATCCTCGAGCTCGATCGCGGCCGCGGCATTCCGTTCCAGGGCAACTACTCGAGCTGGCTCGAGCAGAAGCAGGAGCGCCTTGCGGTCGAGGAGAAGCAGGAGTCCGCTCGCCGCCGGACGCTCGCACGCGAGCTCGAGTGGGTGCGCATGAGCCCGCGCGCCCGGCACGCCAAGTCGAAGGCGCGCCTCGGCTCGTACGAGAAGCTCCTTGCCGAGGAGCAGGCGGTGAAGCTCGACAGGGTCGAGATCCACATTCCGCCCGGGCCGCGGCTCGGCGACCTCGTCATCGACGCGGAGCACGTGCAGAAGGGCTTCGGGGACAGCCTGCTCGTGGAGGACCTCACGTTCTCGCTCCCGCCCGCCGGCATCGTCGGCGTCGTCGGGCCGAACGGAGCGGGCAAGACGACGCTCTTCCGCATGATCGCCGGTGAGGAGTCGCCCGACGACGGCTCGCTCCGGATCGGAGAGACGGTTCAGCTCGCGTATGTCGACCAGTCGCGCGCCGACCTCGATCCGGCGAGCACGGTGTGGAAGGAGATCAGCGGGGGCGCGGACGTGATCGAGCTCGGCAGGAAGGAGGTGAACTCGCGGCAGTACACGTCGTGGTTCAACTTCAAGGGCTCCGATCAGCAGAAGCGCGTCGGCGATCTTTCCGGTGGAGAGCGGAACCGAGTCCACCTCGCCAAGCTGCTGCGGAGCGGCGGCAACGTGCTGCTGCTCGACGAGCCGACGAACGACCTCGACGTCGACACGCTCCGCGCGCTCGAGGAGGCGCTGCTCGAGTTCGCCGGCTGCGCCGTCGTGATCACGCACGACCGCTGGTTCCTCGATCGCGTCGCGACGCACATTCTCGCCTTCGAGGGCGAGTCGCAGACGACGTGGTTCGAAGGCTCGTGGGGCGAGTACGCCGACTGGGTGAAGGAGACGCGCGGCGCCGAGGCGCTCGAGCCGCACCGCATCAAGTACAAGCCCCTCACCCGGGC
>DASSGL010000120.1:0-19132 GCA_035693525.1 Gaiellaceae bacterium
CGCAGGCGCCTCGGCCTCGCCTACGACGCCTTTGCACTCTCGGCGGAGGCCTACCGAGCTCCGCTCGACGCGTACGACGAAGCGCTGGAGGAGCTCTGGGCCGACGAGTACGAGGGGCGCGCGCTGCGCGAGCTGCGCTCACGGTTGGACGACGAAGTCGCTCGGCGCCCGCACCAGGCGCCGGTGGCGTTCCGAATCCTGCCGCGCGTTCTGGGTCAAGCGGAGCGGGCGCTCGAAGCAGCAGGGGAGGCCGCATCCGTCTCGCTGTGCTCGGTCACGGACAACCCCGTCTATCTTCCGCCGGCAGAGGGTCATCCCGACGGTCGCGTTCTCAGCACCGGCGGTTACCACAACGCCGCTGCCCCCGCCGCTCTGCACGAGCTCGCAGCGGTCTGGAGCGACCTGGCGCAGCTGGCCGAGCGTCACGTGGAACGTCTCGCGTTCGCCGGTGACGACGACTCGGACAGCGGTGAGCTGGCCCGCCTCCTGCCCATGCTCGCCGTCGGCTATTCGGAGGAGGCACGCGGCGCTGCACAACCGGTGGGGCTGCCGCGTGGCGGCCCGGGTCAGAACGACGTCACCTCGCCGGCGTTCCTCGCCTGGGAGCGCGAGACGCGCGCCGCAGAGGCGTTCGATTCTGCGCTGGCGATCCTGGCGGCAGCGGCCGGGCGACTCGTCGACCGGCGGCAGTTGAAGCCGGGTCTGCTGACGATCGCCGCGTGGACCGAAGAGGCCGTCACGGCTCTCGGCGGAGGCATGCCGGTGGGCGAGCCGCTTGGGCGACTCGCCGAGCTGCTGCGCGACCGCTGTATCAGCGTGCCGACGAAGGCGAGCCGCGCGGAGCCGGCACGAACACGGGCGGCGCGAACGCGGCGAGGCGGACCGTGAGTGGGTCGGGCGCGCGGCGTTCGTCCTCGAGCTGCTCCTTGCGCGCGACCGCGGCTCGAACGACCCGGCCGCCGAAGTAGCGAACGGGCTCGGGCGGGAAGCGCGAGTAGGGGCCGCGTACGAGCCCGCAGCCCGCCCATTCGTCATCTCGCCGGAGCGCCAGGGATGCGAGGATGCGTCCGCCGAGCGAGGTTTGGCACACGCCGACGCCGGAGTAGCCGCCCGCGTAGACGATCTTCCCGTCTCGGTAGAAGTACGGCAGGCCGGTCGTCGTGCGCTCGATCGGGCCGGTCCAGCTGCTCACGACACGCACGGCCGCGAGCTGCGGATAGATCGCGCGCAGACGCGCCGTGACCTCGTCGGCGCGCGGCGACGCGCCCTCGAACGTCTGAGTCACACGCCCGGCGAACGCGAGTGCGCCGCCTCCCGTGCCGAAGGCGAGCCTGCCGTCGCGGGTCGCTCGGTAGTAGTTGACGAGCAAGCGCGAGTCCGAGCACGAGAGCCCGGAAGCAAGTGGTGGCTCGTCGAGCGGCTCGGTCGCGACCATGTCGCTCGCGACGACCGCCACCGCGCGGTTGTGACGGCCGATCCACGCGCCCGTCGAGACGACCACGGTCTCGGCCTCGACGGAGCCCCGCTCGGTCCTCACACGCGGGGCGAAGGAGGTCACCCGCGAGTGTTCGAAGACTCGCACCCCGAGCCCGAGTGCGACGCGGCGTAGACCGCGTGCGAGCAACGCAGGCTGCACGGTCGCGGAGACGGCTTCGTACACGCCGGCCAGGTGTGCCTCCGAGCCTGCCCGCTCGGCCACCTCGTCGTGGGAGAGCTCGGCAAACGGCTGCAGGTCGCAGGCCGCCTGGATCGCGGCCACCGTGCCCGCCCAGGCGCCGATCTGCGCAGGTGAGGTCGCGGTCCACAACCAGCCCTCGCGCCGCTAGTGCGCGTCGATCCCCCGTTCGGCGCAGAACTCGCCGATCTCGTCGACGGCAGACTCGCAGGCGCGGGCGAGCCGAACGGCCTCCTCGGAGCCGCACACCTTCTGAAGCGACGCGAACTTGTGCCACCAGGAGAGGACGAACCCGCCGTTGCGCCCGCTCGCACCGCCGCCGCAGACGTCTGCCTCGACGAGCACGACGTCGAGCGACGGTTCGTGCTCCTTCAGCCGGATCGCCGTCCAGAGGCCGCTGTACCCGCCGCCGCACACGCACACGTCTGCGCGCACGTCACCTTCGAGCTTCGGCGCGTCATTCTCGCCGGCCAGCGCCTCCTGGAGCCAGAGACTCCGCTGCATCGAGCAGCATTATCTCGCCGGCGCAGGGATCGGGCCGACGAGGTCGCGACCGAGCCTGTCGACCATGCGCTGGATCTCGGGGTGATCGTCGGGATGCCATCCCGCAAGGAGCCTGCGGAGACCGGCGCATCGTGCGGCGACGAGGAGCTCGTAACCGTCTCGTCCTGTCGTCGTGAGAGCGACGGTGCCGTCGTCTTGCGTAGCGGCGAGAGAGCGGCGGCGGAGCTTCTCGAGCACCTCCTCGATCGACGGTGCATCGATGTGCAGGACCTGGGCCAGCTGAGCCTCGATCAGTGGGGCGCGCTCGCCGAGTCGCGCAACGAGCCACAGCTCCGGTGGTGCGAGATCGACGCCGGCGCGGGCGGCCAGGCGCTCGTACAGCTGCCAGCGCTCCTCGCGACCGGCAAGGACTGAGAGCGCGCGCTCGAGCCCGCGCAGCGCGTTGTCGTCGCGAGCGCCTTCGAAGCCTTCGCCGGGATCGGGTGCCCGTGTCGTCGTTCGCAGCGTCAGCTCGGGCAGGAGCCAGGTCAGGAAGAAGGCGAGCACCGCCGTGCCCGCCGCGGTGAGGAACACCGGGTGAAGCGCATCGGTGATCGCGGTGACGTAGGCGGCGTGGACGGGGGACGGAAGCTGCTCGAGCGCCGCCGGGTTCGGGCTCGCCGGCACGTGTGCGCCGGCCGGCAGCTCGTCTGCGAGGTTGCGCGCAAGCTGGTTGGCGAAGATGGCGCCGAAGACCGCGACGCCGATCGAGCCGCCGATCTGGCGAAAGAGCGTGGAGCCGGAGCTCGCGACGCCGAGGTACTTGTAGTCGACGGCGTTCTGCGCTGCGAGCACGAGCACCTGCATGACGAGGCCGAGGCCGAGCCCGAGCACGAGCATGTAGCTGCCGGTCACGAGGGTGGAGGTGTCGACCTGCAAGCGTGAGAGCAGCACGAGCCCGACAGCCGTCAGCGCGGTGCCGGCGATCGGGAACGGCTTGTAGCGACCGGAGCGGCTGATCAGCTGCCCGCTCGCGATCGAGGTGGTCAGGAGGCCGGCCATCATCGGCGTGATCAGCAGCCCCGAGGTCGTGGGACTGTGGCCCTTGACGTCCTGGAGATAGAGGGGCAGGTAGGTGACGGCCCCGAAGAGCGCCAGACCGATGATGAAGCCGACTGCGCTCGTGACGGTGAAGACACGGTTCCGGAAGAGCTCGAGCGGGAGGATCGGCTCTGCGGCCCGAGCCTCCACGAACACGAATGCGGCGAGCAGGACGACGCCTCCGACGAGCAGGGCGACCATCCCCGGCGAGCCCCAGGCGTACGTGGTGCCGCCGAGGCTCGTGTAGAGCACGATCGCCGACAGGCCGGCCGCGAGCAGGACCGCGCCCGGGTAGTCGATCCGGTGCTTGCTCCGATCGGTGCGAGGTTGGAACGCCGACGCGATCACGGCGAGCGCGATCAACCCGATCGGGACGTTGACGTAGAAGATCCAGTGCCAAGAGAGGTTGTCGACCAGGAAGCCGCCGAGCAACGGCCCGATCACGGTCGAGACGCCGAAGACCGCGCCGAAGAAGCCCTGGTACCGGCCGCGGTCGCGAGGCGGGATGATGTCGCCGACAACGGCGATCGTGATCACGAACAGCCCGCCGGCGCCGAGGCCCTGCAGCGCCCGAAACGCGATCAGCTCGGTCATGTTCTGGCTGATCCCGCAGAGCGCCGAGCCGACCAGGAAGATCGCGATCGCCCACTGCAGCACGACCTTCCGGCCGTACTGGTCACCGAGCTTCCCGTATACCGGGCCGACGACCGTGGACGCGAGCAGGTACGCCGTGACGACCCAGGAGAGCTTCGAGATGCCGCCGAGGTCGCCGACGATCGTCGGCAAGGCCGTCGACACGATCGTCTGGTCCAGGGAGGCCAGCAGCAGCACCAGCAGCAGGGCGCCGAAGATCAGGCGCACCCGCTGCGGCTGCTCGAAGGCCGCCGGGGCCGCCGCCGTTGCGCTCACCGGACGGTGCGTCTCATGCCTGCGAGGGTGAACCCGAGCGGCCGGCTCTCAGTCCGATGCCCTCTCCTCGTCATCATCCTCACGCTCGAGGATGTCCGCACGCTCGCCCTCGTCGTCGCCGTAGCCTTTGTGCTCCTGATCGCGCAGGAGCGGAGACTCACGCCGGTGCTGCTCGTCTCCTGGGTCGTGTTCGCTCGCCAAGGCTCCTCCTTCTGAACGCTATGCAGGGACGTCGAGGGCTTGGACGCCGTCCCGGACGTCGCGGAAATCGGTGTACTGATGATGATGCCGGGATCGACGAACCAGCCGCCTGGACAGCGAGCTCGAGCAGGCGGCTCAGACCGTGGTCGACGAGGCCGCAGCCGCCGTGCCCGAGGAGATCTCCGTGTCGAAGCTCGTGCGTGTCGGGCGGCCGGCCGACGAGATCGTGGCAGCAGCGAAGGAAGAGAACCATGACCTGATCGTGATGGGAGCGCGCGGACGCGGCGCTACGACCTCGCTCCTTCTCGGCAGCGTCAGCCACGCCGTGCTCAACCAGAGCCCCGCGGCGGTGCTGATCGTTCACGAGGAGACTCGGTAGAGCTGAGTCGTGTCGCTCGCCGCCGCCTCCTCGCGGTGTTCGCAGGCACCGGCAAGATGGGATCATGCCGGGCCAAGCCGCCGAGCTCGTCTTCGACGAGGCGACGAAGCACTATCCGGAACGGACTGATGTCGCGGTCGACCATCTTTCGCTCACGGTGCCCGCCGGAGAGATCTGCGTGCTCGCCGGCCCCTCGGGCGGCGGCAAGACGACCGCGCTGAAGCTCGTCAACCGGCTGATCGAGCTCACGAGCGGCGACATCCGCATCGACGGCAAGAGCGTCACGGAGCAGAATCTCGTGCAGCTGCGCCGCGGCATCGGCTACGTCATCCAGCAAATCGGGCTCTTCCCGCACATGACGGTCGAGGCGAACATCGGGACCGTCCCGCGTCTCTACGGCCGCTCGAAGGAGTGGATCCGCACGCGCTCACAGGAGTTGCTCGAGCTCGTCGGCCTCGACCCGTCGTATGCAACGCGCTATCCGGCCCAGCTCTCAGGCGGCGAGCGCCAACGCGTCGGACTTGCGCGTGCGCTTGCGGCCGATCCACCGCTGATGCTGATGGACGAGCCGTTCGGCGCGATCGACCCGATCGTCCGTACACGACTACAGGACGAGTTCCTCCGTCTGCAGCAAGAGGTGCGCAAGACCGTCGTCTTCGTCACGCACGACATCGACGAGGCGATCAAGGTCGGCGACAGAATCGCGATCATCCGCCGAGGTGGGCACCTGGCCCAGTACGACACACCGCGGGAGATCCTCGAGCGGCCGGCTGACGAGTTCGTCGCCGAGTTCGTCGGCGCGGACCGTGCGCTGAAGGCGCTTGCGCTGCACACCCTCGCCGAGCTCGAGCTGCGGCCGGCCGCTGCCGGTCCGCGTGCGCCGCGGACAGCGACGGTCCGAGATGCGCTTTCGCTCCTCGTCGAGCAGCATGCGGAGACGCTTGCCGTAACCGACGGCGACGGCCGCGTGCTCGGCTCGTTGACGAAGGACGACCTGCTCCGATGATCGTCGCAGCCGGCCCGGTGATCCCCAACTTCGGGCAGGGCAGCTCATGCGAGCGCACCAACGGATGGTTCTGCACCGACTGGCTGAGTGCGCACTGGGGCGACACGCTGCAGCCCGCGCTCCTCCAGCACATCGCTCTGGCGGCGATCGCGGTCGGCATCGGTTTCGCGCTCGCGTTGGCACTCGCGCTCGTGGGCTTCCGGTTTCGCCTGCTCGACCCCTCGATCGGCGTCTTTGCAGACTTCCTGTACACGATCCCGAGCCTCGCGCTCTTCCAGCTGCTCGTCCCGTTCACCGGCCTGACGGTGACGACGGTCGAGATCGCGCTCGTCTCGTACACGCTGCTCGTTCTCTACCGCAACACGGTCGAAGGGCTGCGCGGGGTCGACCCCGACGTGCTCGAGGCGGCGCGCGGCATGGGCTTGACGAGTACGCAGACGTTCCTGCGCGTCGAGCTGCCGCTCGCGCTGCCGACGATCCTGGCCGGCCTCCGCATCGCCACCGTCTCGACGATCTCGGTCGCCACCGTCGCCGCCTTCGTGATCCCGAAGGGCCTCGGCGAGCCGATCTTCATCGCGCTCGACCAGAACCTGTTCAAGACCGAGATCCTCGCTGCGGGCGGGCTCGCCGTCGCGCTCGCCCTCTTCGCCGACGGGCTGCTCGTGCTTCTCCAGCGCGCCGCCACGCCGTGGAGTCGCGCATGACGGTTGCCGAAAGCTTCACGCCGCACACGTTTCTCGACGCGTTCGGCTTCATCCATGACAACGCGTCGCTCCTGCTGCAGAAGACGGGTGAGCACCTCGAGCTCTCACTCGCGGCGCTTGGGATCGCGCTTCTTCTGGCGCTGCCGCTCGGGCTCTTGCTCGGGCACCGGCACCGCGGTCTCTTCCTCGCGGTCAGCGTCTCGAGCGTGGGCCGCGCGCTTCCGAGCGTCGTGCTCATCGCGTTCGGCCTGACCATCCTCGGCGTCGGCTTCTGGAACAACACCGCGGCGCTCGTGGTCCTTGCTGTGCCTCCCGTTCTCACGAACGCGTATTTCGCGATCGACGGTGTCGACCGCGACGTCGTCGAAGCCGCACGCGGCATGGGTCTCAGCGAGTGGCAGATTCTGCACCGAATCGAGCTGCCGATCGGGCTCCCGCTCGTCATCGCGGGCATCCGGATCGCTGCGATCTTCGTGATCGCGACGGCCACCATCGCCGCGATCGCGGGCGGGGGCGGGCTCGGCGAGATCATCGTCAACCAGGCGAGCTACGGGCTCGCCGGTGTCATCGCGGCCTCGCTTTGCGTTTCCGCGCTCGCGCTCCTCACCGCGTTGCTCTTGAGCCTGACCCTGCGCGTGCTGACGCGTAGGCATGGGCCCATCTCCTAGGCTTGGTACGTGCTCAAACTTCGCTTGGTCCGAGCCGCCGCAGTCGCTCTGCTCGTCGGGCTCGTCATGTCGGCCGGCGCGACAGCGGCGACGAAGCCGACCGTGACCATCGGCACGAAGAACTTCACCGAGGAGTACGTCCTGGGTCAGCTCTACAAGCAGGCGCTCGAGGCGAAGGGCTACAGGGTCGTGTTCAAGGGCAGCATCGGCAGCTCCGAGCTGATCGATGCCGCGCTGACGAGCAAGAAGATCAACTTCTATCCGGAGTACACCGGCGTCATCGTCGCCGACCTCGCGAAGCAGAAGGCGCCGAAGACGGCCGCGGCGACATATGCCGCCGCGAAGAAGTTCGAAGAGACACGCGGAGCCACGCTGCTCCATGCGACGCCCTTCTACGACTCGGACTCGTTCGGCATGCTGACGTCGACCGCACACAAGCTCGGCGTCAAGACGATCGCCGACATGAAGAAGGTGAAGTCGTTCACCTTCGCCGGATTCCCGGAGTGCCGCACGCGCGCGACGTGCCTGCTCGGCCTGAAGCAGGTCTACGGCCTCACGCAGGCGAAGTTCGTCCCGCTCGCGAGCATCAGCGTCTACACGCTGCTGGATCAGGGGAAGACAACGGCCGGCGACGTGTTCTCGACCGATCCGCAGCTCGAGAGCTCGAAGTACACGGTGCTCACCGATACGAAGCACGTGTTCGGCTTTCAGAACGTCGCACCCGTGGTCGCGAAGAGCCTCGCAGGCGCCGGTGGGGCCGCGTTCGCGCAGGTCGTGAACGCCGTATCGTCGAAGCTGACGCTCGGCGCGATGCGGGCGATGAACAAGGCGGTGGCCATCGACAAGCAATCGCCGGCTGCCGTTGCCGGCCTATTCCTGAAGGCAAACCATCTGAAGTAGATTTTTTTGGAACGGCCCCGCAGGATCGCGTTTCGGGGAGTAGCATGAATGACCTGGCCCTGCTTGCCAGGACGCCGGCCGAGGCCCTACGGCATCGACGCGCAACACAGCGCGCGAGATGAGGGACTGAGGCGAACAGAGTTCGACTCGCAGGGCCATTTCTCTCCGGCGCCGTCGTCCACCGTTAGTCTCGCGCGAGCGTGGCCCATGAGCCCGTCATCGTCGACAGCGGCTCTCTCGAGTGGGAGACGTGGCCGGACGCCCTGACCGAGCAGCGCGGCGGTGTGCACTGGAAGACACTGCTGAGCGGCGATCGCACCTCCACCGACACGCTCACCCTCGGCATCGCGACGCTCACGCCCGGCGAGGTCCTCCACGACCATCGGCACGAGCAGGTCGAGCTCTATCTCGTGCTCGAAGGGACGGGTGAGGTCACGATTGACGGCGGTGCTCGCGCGGTCGGTCCCGGCGTCGCGGTCTTTCTCGCCGGCGGCGCCCGCCACGGGATCAGGAACACCGGAGCAACCGAGCTTCGCCTCGCCTACGTCTTCGCGGCCGATTCGTTCACGGACGTCGAGTACGACTTCGAGCCCTGATCAGTCTTGAGAGGCCTGCGCTTCGGAGGCGTAGCCGGCGAAGCCACGTCTGGGGCCAGGTCCCGTGCCTCGACGGTCACGACTTCGTCGCGCCTTGCGCTGCGCTCGCCGGCGGCGATTGAAGAGCATCTCGCACGACGCGGGGCGGTTTGAGGAGGAGCCCGATGATCGTGCCCGCGAGGACGAGCTGAACGTCCGCGCGAAACCCGCCTGCACGGTGCCAGCCGCGCCGGTGGAGCAGCCTGCGACCGTGCGGACGCAGCCACGGCACGACGTGCTCGAGGTCGGGTGCGGAGGCCGCGGCGGCTCCGAACGTCGCCGGATCGAGCGGCCCTCGGGTCAACGCGAGCAGAGCGAGCCCGAGAAGCCCGCTTCGGATCTCGAAACGACGGTTGTGGATGTCCTCGTGCGGGACCCGATCGCAGGCCAGATGCAGCGGCGGGCCCAGGGCGAGCGCGGCGAGCCGCGAGCGGGTCAGCGTCCCGAGCGCGGCGCCCGTGGCGACATGAAGAGAGACGATCAACCCTCGCTGCCGCCCGGGCTCGTCACGAGGCCGCAGGTTGCGGTGCCGGCCGCCGCTCTGCAAGTCGAGCGTGGACGAGCTGCACGGCCATCGCCCCCTCGCCGACGGCGGCAGCGCAGCGCTTGGTCGAGCCCGACCGGACGTCGCCCGCGGCAAAGACGCCGGGGAGGCTGGTCTCGAGCAAGTAGTCGGCATTCGCAGCTGCGCCGGTGAGGACGAAGCCCTTGTCGTCGCGCGCGACGGCGTCGCCGAGCCAGTCGGTGCAAGGCAGCGCTCCGAGGAAGAGGAACAGGAACGAGAACGTCAGGCGCTCGCCGCTCTTCAGAGTGACCGCCTCGAGCTGGCCGTTCGCTCCGTGCAGCTCGCCGATCTCGCTGCGATCGCGAACCACGACGCCGTAGCGCTCGAGCTCGTGCACGAGGTAGTCCGACATCGTCTCGCGCAGATCCGCGCGGCGATGGAGCAGCGTCACGAGCGCACCGCCGCGAGCAAGCCAGACGGCTGCCTGACCGGCCGAGTTGCCTCCGCCGACCACGCCGACGCGCGAGGCCCCGCACAGCTGCGCCTCGGGTGGGCCCGCTGCGTAGAAGACGCTCACGCCTTCGTACTCCGAAAGCCCGTCGACGGGTAGACGCCGGTACTGCGCGCCGGTGGCGAGCAGCACCGTGCGTGCTGCGATCTCGTGGTCCTCCTCGAGGTGCACCACGTGGCGACCGTTTCCCGGCTCGAGCGAAAGGGCGCGGTAGGGCGTGGCTGTCCGTGCGTGGAACTTGCGTGCTTGCGTGACCGCGCGTCCGGTCAGCTCTGAGCCGGTGATCCCGGCCGGGAAGCCGAGGTAGTTCTCGATCCGCCGGGACGAGCCCGCCTGCCCACCGAGCGCGGTGCTCTCGACGACGAGCGTCTCGAGACCTTCGGACGCGCCGTAGACGGCGGCGGCCAGACCGGCGGGCCCGCCCCCGACCACCACCAGGTCGACCTCTTCGCGGGCCGAGAGCTCGGCCCCGATCCCGAGCGCGCGCAGAACCTCGCCCGTCGAAGGCCCGCACAACTCCATGCCGCCCGGCAACCGCACGAGCGGCAGGCTCTGCGCAGGCAGTCCTGCAATCAGGTCCGCCGCGGAGGCGTCGCGCTCCGGGTCGCGCCAAGTCAGCGGCACCCGATTGCTTCGCAAGAACTCGACCATCTGCACCGTCGTCGCCGACGAGTGCGGGCCGATGACCTCGAGACCGATGCCGTCGAACTGCTGCAGCGCTTCGCGGCGCGCAATGAACGTCGAGAGCAGCAGATCGCTCAGCGGCCCGTCATCGAACAGAAGCTCCCGCAGGTCGTCGCGGTCGACTGCGATGTACCGCAGCGGCTGCGTGACGACAGCCGTGAGGAACACGGTCTGTCCGGACAGGAGGTTCAGCTCGCCCAGGAAGCCCGACGCACCGTGGCGGACGATCTCGTGACCGGCCGAATCGAGAATCGCCACCTCGCCCTCGACGATCGCGATGAAGGGATAGCGCCGGTCGCCCACCCGAAACAGCACGTCGCCGACGCTCGCGGTGCGCTCCTCCCCGTGCTCGGCGAGCAGTGCCAGCTGCGACGACGACAACGATGGACTGGCGGGACCCGCCACGAGACGAGCCTAGCGGCACTGCTGCGGGCTACCGAGTCGCCGGTCCTGACGGCAGTGCTTTCGTGATGATGTCGAGGTGCCGGTCCCGCTGATGTTGGCCACGTTGAGCGATCGTCGCGATCTCGGCGACGAGTGGTTGCTCGAGCGGAAGTTCGACGGCGAGCGCTGCGTGGCGCGGAAGAGCGGTGATGTCGTGCGGCTCGAGTCGCGGACCGGGAAGGAGCTCACGGGCACCTATCCGGAGGTCAGCTCCGCAGTGGGGGCGCAGCGGGCACGAGAATTGCTCCTGGACGGCGAGGTAGTGGCGTACGAAGGGGAGCAGACGTCGTTCGGGCGGTTGCAGCAGCGCCTCGGCGTCACCGTGCCGTCTCCGGAGCTCCTTGCTGCTTTCCCGGTCGTCTATTGCGTGTTCGACCTGCTCGAGCTCGACGGCGACGACCTCAGAGGGCTGCCCTTGCTCGAGCGGCGCGCCCGGTTGACCCGGACGCTGCGGCCGCGCGCGGGGCTGCGACTGAGCGAAGCCTGGCGCGGCGACACGCGGCGGCGGTTCGTGGAAGCGTGCCGGTCAGGGTGGGAGGGGCTGATCGCCAAGCGCGCCGACGCGCCGTACAGCGCGGGCCGCTCGCGTGAATGGCTGAAGCTGAAGTGCGCGTGGGAGCAGGAGCTCGTGATCGGGGGCTACACAGATCCGGGTGGCAGCCGGACCGACTTCGGAGCGCTTCTCGTCGGCTACTACGAGCAGGATGCGCTGCGCTACGCGGGCAAGGTCGGCACCGGCTACAGCGCGGCGACCCTGCGCGAGCTCGGCGCCCGGCTGCGCGCGCTCGAGACCCCCGAGTCGCCGTTCGTGGACGCACGACCGGTTCCGAGTGGAACGCACTGGACGCGGCCGGAGCTCGTCGCGCAGATCGGCTTCGCCGAGTGGACGCGTGACGGCCGGCTGCGGCAACCGCGTTTCCTCGGGTTGCGCGACGACAAGCACGCGCGTGAGGTCGTGCGGGAGCGACCCGCGTGAGCGACGACAGGTGGGCGGCGGGCAGGGAGGTGCTGCGGGCAGCCGACCTCCGGATGGCGGCCCTCGTGGACGCGGACCCGGGGCTCGACCCCGACGCCCTGTTCGACGGCTGGCCGAGCGATCTCTGGGGCGCGCTCGTGCTGCAGGTGATCGGCCAGCAGCTCTCGCGGGCCGCTGCCACCGCGATCCTCGGCCGGCTCGAGGCATTGCACGACGGTCGGCTCCCGACGCCGTCGGAGCTGCTCGCCACGGACGAAGAGACGCTGCGGAGGATCGGCCTCTCCCGGGCCAAGTCGGTCTACCTGCACGACCTGGCGGCACGGCTCGTCGACGGGCGACTCGACCTCGAGCGACTGCGAACGCTCGACGACGATGCCGCCCGCGCCGAGCTGATCCAGGTAAAGGGCGTCGGCCGGTTCACCGCGGAGGGCGTGCTGATGCTGGCGCTGCGCCGCCCGGACGTCTGGCCGGCTGCCGACCTGGCGCTTCGCCGTGCGGTCGAGCGTGTCTGGGGGCTCGCGGCACCGGCGTCGGTCGAGGAGATCGACGCGCTCGGCGAGCGCTTCCGGCCCTGGCGGACACTCGCCGCGGCCTATCTCTATCGATCCCTGCGATGACCGTCGAAGGGGACCGCCGCATGAGAGACGTCGTCGTGGTGGGCGCCGGGCTGGCCGGCCTCACCGCCGCCTGGCGTCTACGCGACCTCGACGTGCTCGTGCTGGAAGCCGACTCCGCCGTCGGCGGACGCATCCGCTCCGAGCCTCGCGACGGCGTGTGGCTCAACTTCGGCGCACACGTCTTTGGCGGCGCCGGCACTGCGACGGGGAGGCTGATCGACGAGACGGGTGTCACGGCGGCACCGGTGCCCGGGCATCTCGCTGCGGTCGCGTCCGGAGGCCGGATCGTCGCGGGCGGGCCGGTCGAGACGTATCCCCTTCGATTGCCTCTGTCGCCACGCGCACGGCTGGCGCTCGCGCGCGCCGGCCTGAAGCTGCGGCTCGCGGTCCGACGGTATGCGGCCGTAGCATCAGAACGGCCGGGCGAGGACGTGGCCGAGCGCCAGCGGCGGCTGCTCGAGTTCCTCGACGACCGCTCGTTCTCCGACTTCATCGGCCCGCTTCCTCCGGCGGTCGACGCGATCTTCCGCGCCACGCTCAACCGCTCGTCCGGCGAGCCGGAAGAGCTCGCGGCCGGGTACGGAATCGGCTACTTCCACCTCGTCTGGAGCCGGAGCCAGGGCCTGTCGCGGAACATCCTCGGCGGATCGAGCCTCTTGACCGCCGCTCTCGCGGCCGCCAACGCGGGCCGCATCCTCACGGATGCACGCGCCCTAGAAGTGGCCTCCGACGACGCGGGCGTCGGCGTTCGCTACCGCCAAGACGGAGCCGAGCAGCAGGTGCGCGCCCGGACCGCAATCGTCGCCACCCCGGCGTTCGTCACCCGCGAGCTCGTACACGAGCTGCCGGCCGAGACGGCGGCCGCGCTCGCCTCCGTCCGCTACGGCCCTTACGTCGTCGGCGCCTTCCTGACGTCGGAGACCGAGCCGATGCCGTGGGACGGGATCTACGCCCTCGCGACCCCGAATCACTCGTTCGGGATGCTCTTCAACACCGCGAACGTTCTTCGCCGCGGCGTGAGGATCGGCGGTGGCAGCCTGATGGTGTACGCGGCGGCAGGCGCGGCGCGCAGGCTCGACGGGCTCGACGACGACGAGGTGGGGGAGCGTTTCCGCCGCGATCTCCAAAGCCTCTTTACCGAGGCGGCTTCCGTCGTCTCGGAGCTCGTTATCAGGCGCTGGCCGCGGGGTCTGCCGTACGCCGCCGTCGGTCGAGCCTCGCTGCAGGAACCACTGACCCGTCCGCTCGGGTCGATCCACCTGGCGGGCGACTACCTCGGCACGTGGTACACGGAGACCGCGATTCAGACCGCGGAGTCGGCAGCGCGCGCAGTCAGAGCGCAGCTCGTGCGGCCGCGCTGAGCTCGTCGAGCGCTGACGCGATGCGCTCGACGTCCTCACCGAGCGGGCGCTCGTCGACGAGCGGCTCGACGAGACGGCGCACGGCGGCGTGCAACGCGCCGGTGCCGGCGCCGAGGGCCTCCACCTGCGCCAGGTCGACTGCCTGAGCGGCGACGACGAGCTCGATCGCGATCAGCAGCCGGCAGCGCTCGAGCAATCCGGCGAGCCGCGCGGTTGCGAGAGGCGCTCCCGTCTCTGCATCCTCGACCGCCTCGTCGCTGCCGGCGACCGATGCAAGCGTCGCAGGAGCCCCGGCGTGGATGATCTCGGCGACGAGCGCCTCGCTGACCTTCAGCAACGGCGCCATGCCGGTCGTGCTCGACTCGCTCGCAGCGAGGTTCTGCCGCAGCCCGGTCAGCTGCGCCGAGAGGAGCCTCGCCGCGCGCGCGGCAGCGAGGCTCGCGACCTGCGCGAGCGCCAGCGCAACAGCGTCCGCGGCGAGGGCGAGTGCCGGAACGAAGAAGTTGCCCGTCGAGACGATCTCCCCGTCGTCCGCGAGCACGAGCGGGTTGTCGGCCGCGCCCTCGAGCTCCGGCTCGAGCGCCGCCGCGAAGAGCTCGCGCGCTGCGAAGAGGCTGCCGTGGACCTGACTCACGCACCGGAACGAGAGCGGGTCCTGCAGGCGACGGCCTCCGGAGGCTGCGAGCGATCCGCCCGCGACGAGCGCGCGCAGCCCCGCGGCACACTCGGCCTGGCCCGGTGCGCGCCGCGCTGCGACGACGCGCTCGTCGAGCGGGCTGAGACTCGCTCGGAACCCCTCGATCGAGAGCGCCGCCGACGCCTGCACCGCGTCGAGCAGCCCTTGCAGGTCGACGAGCGCGAGCGAGGCCCAGGCGATCGAGACGGCATTCGAGCTGATGATCGCGAGCCCGTCCTTCGGAGCGAGCTCGAGCGGCGTGACGGCGGCGGCGGCGAGTGCCTCCTTCCCTGGCAGCGCCTCGCCGTCGAGCTCTGCGCGGCCCTCGCCCATCAAGACGAGCCCGATGTGCGCGAGCATGCAGATGTCGCCGGCACCGACGGACCCGATGGAGGGGACGATCGGATGCACGTTTCGATCGACGAGTGCGAGAAGCGTCTCGGCGACCTCCGGCCGCGCACCGGCGCCGCCCCGCGCGAGCCCGTTCGCCCGGACGAGCATCGAGGCGCGAACGACCTCGACAGGCAGCGTCGCGCCGATCGAGTGCGCCCGCCCGAGGATCGTCAGCCGAGAGAAATCGGCGCGCGCCTCCGAGGGGAGCGGGTCGACGACGCCCGCGCCGAGACGAGTCGTGAGCCCGTAGGCCGGCAGCCCCTCCCGAAGGTAGCGGTCGACGACCTCGCGCGACGCCGCCATCCGCGACCGCGCAGCCGGATGGAGCTCGACGTGCTCGCGGTGCCGCGCCACGCGGACGACGTCCTCGGCGGTCAGGCCGAAACCGTCGACATGCAAGCCGTGTGCTCTACTCCGCTCGTGCAGCCGGGCGAGCTTATCTTCCTCGGCGAAGAGGACGTGAGAACGCTCGCGCCGACGGACGCCGAGATCCTGGCTGCGGTCGAGGACGGACTCCGCGCGCAAGGCACCGGCGCCGCGCACCTCGAGCCGCGCGTCCACCTGGAGGTCGGCTCAGCGGCGCGCGGTCACTTCAACGTGCTCCGTGGATATCTCGCGCCGCAGGCGCTTGCCGGCGTGAAGGTAATCGGTGACTACCTCGACAACTACCGGCACGGCCTGCCGTCGGAGCTCGGACTGCTGACGCTCTTCGACTCGCACACGGGGCAGCCGGTCGCCATCGTTGGCGCCGCCGAGCTCACGGAGATGCGGACCGGCGCGCTGACCGCGCTCGGCGCGCGGCATCTCGCCCGCAAGGACGCACGTGTGCTCGGCCACGTCGGAGCCCGGGGCACCGCGTACTGGAACGTCCGTCTGCTCGACGCCCTCTTCGACTTCGAGGAGATCCGCGTCCATTCGCGCCGGCCGGAGAGCCGCACCGCGTTCGCGCGCCGGCTCGAGGCCGAGCTCGGGAAGCCTGTCCGCGCAACCGACACCTGGGAGGAGTGCCTTCGAGGCGCCGACGTGATGGTCGAGGCGTCGCGGCTCGAACGACCGGAAGCGCACCTCCTGACCGCCTGGGTCGACCCCGGCTGCCTCGTGATCCCGTACGGGACGATGAGTGCCGTCGAGCTCTCTCTGACCGACGTGATGGACAAGGTCGTCGTCGACGACTGGGGGCAGTGCCGCACAGGACGGTTCGGCGCGTTACGGCCGCACGTCGACGCCGGACTTCTCACCGAGCAGACCCTCCACGGCGAGCTCTGTCAGATCGTGGTCGGCGAGCGAGCCGGACGCGAGTCCGACGAGGAGCGGATCCTGTTCTGGCACCGAGGGCTGAGCCTCAGCGACATCGCGCTCGGTCACGCGCTCGTCGAGAAGGCGCGTCGTATCGGCGCCGGAACGACGCTGCAGCTGCTCTGACGACCTCCTACCGGCTGGCATCCATGGCGGAAGCGGACGGCAGCCTGGTGTCGGTTGACAGGCTGTCCTCGGAGACATTCGGCCGGCGCTGTGCGAACGTGCCATCGCTCTTCGAAAAACGTGTCGGCAAGACCAACGTTCCGAGGAAGCCGAGCCCGATTCGGAAAGGAGACACATGACGCAGCTCTTGTCCTCCGTGGACGGCGGATCGCAGCCGAGCCGGGGTGCGGGCTCTTGGAGAGCCCGCCCGAGCGCGGATGACCTACAGATGATCTCGCGCACTCGCGCCGCACGGGAGGTTCTCGCCGGCAAGTGGAAGATCGACCTGCTCTATCTCCTGGCTCGAGGCGTTCATCGCTACAGCCGGCTCTACGACAACCTGACGGGCGCTTCCAAGAAGATGCTCACGGACTCGCTCCGGGCCCTCGAGCGTGACGGGTTCGTCCAGCGAAGGCTCTACGCAGAGGTCCCCGTACGGGTGGAGTACTCCCTCACTCCCCTCGGCTGGGCCGCCACTGAGATGCTGATCGCTCTCGCCGACTGGGCCGAGAAGCACTGGGTCGACGTCGATTCCGCCCGCGCCCGATACGACGACGCGAAGGCCGAGTCGAGCGAGCAGTCGGCGACTCCGGCTCGGAAAGCAGCCTGAGACCGCCGCCGCCCCGGCCGGGTTGGAGGGTGCGCCGACCTGGCCCATACTTCCCGGGGTGGCAGCCGAAGCCGGGGAGGCGAGCCGAAGGCGCGTGGTCGTCGCCGACGACGACCTCTTGATGCGCGAGGGGCTCGCAAGCCTGCTCGAGCGGGCGGGCTTCGAGGTCGTCGGCCAGGCCGGCGACGGAGGAGAGCTCGTGGAGCTGGTTCGCGAGCACCGCCCGGATCTGGTGATCGTCAACATCCGGATGCCTCCGACCCATGCGACGGAGGGTCTCGACGACGCGCGTGTGATTCACGAGGAGTTTCCGGACACCGCGATCCTCGTGCTCTCGGCGCACGTCGAGATCGCGCACGCGATGACGTTGCTCGCGAGCGGGCGCGGTAGCGGGTATCTGCTGAAGAGCCGCGTCACGGCCGTGGACGAGTTCATCGACGACCTGGAGCGTTTGGTCCGAGGCGGCTCTGTCATCGATCCCGGTCTCGTCCAGGAGCTCGTGGCTGCTCGCGCCGTCAAGGATCCACTCGACGTGCTCACTCCTCGCGAGCACGAGGTCCTCACATTGATGGCCGAAGGACGCTCGAACGCCGGCATCGGTCGCCGGCTGTGGGTCACCGAGGGAACGGTGGAAGGGCACGTGCACAGCATCCTGGCGAAGCTTCGGCTGCCGGAGTCGGACGACGACCACCGCCGAGTCCTCGCCGTGGTCACCTTCCTCGCACGAACGCAACGACCACTGCGCGAGCCTGGATGAGGTTGCCGGCTGCCGCTCGGGTGATCTGGGATCAGCACGGCTGTCTCCCGCTCCGTCCGGATCCGGTGGAGGATCTCGAGCTCTACCGGCGAAACGGCGTCGACTTCGTCTCGGTCAACGCCGGGTTCGACCTGACGTCCACCACCGAGGTGCTCGAGATCCTCTCAGCGTTCCGGGATGGAATCGCCGCCCGCGAGGACCGCTTTCTCCTCGCGCTGACGGCCGGGGACGTGGAGCGTGCGAAGCGGACCGGGCGGCTCGCGGTCGCCTTCGATCTGGAAGGCACCGAGCCACTCGCCGGCGATCTCTCGCGCGTCGCGGCCTTCTACGACCTTGGCGTGCGGACGATGCTGATCGCGTACAACCGCCGCAACCGTGCCGGCGGAGGCTGCCACGACGATCCGGAGGTCGGCCTCACCAGGTTCGGGAGGTCCGTCGTCGCGGAGATGAATCGCGTGGGGATGCTCGTGGACGCCACGCATTGCTTCATGCGGACGACGTTCGATCTCTTCGAGACCTCGACTTCACCAGTCGTCTTCTCGCATTCGGTTCCGCTCGGCGTGCGCCGCCACGAACGGAACATCAGCGACGAGCAGATGCTGCGTTGTGCCGCGACGGGCGGCGTCGTCGGGCTGAACGGCGTCGGCTTGTTCCTCGGCGAGAACGACGCAAGCACAGGCGCACTCGTACGAGCCGTCGACTATGCGGTCTCCCTCGTCGGCGCGGAGCACGTCGGGCTCGGCCTCGACTACGTCTTCGATCGAGACGAGCTGAACGCGTTCGTCGATCGGAACCGCGACACCTTCCCGCTGGGCGGCGGATACTCAGGCGTGGGTCCTTGGCAGTTCGTCAGCCCGGAACAGCTCCCTGAGCTCGTGGAGTCGCTTCTCGCACTCGGCTACGGACACGAGGCCGTCGACGACATCCTCGGCGGCAATTTCCTGCGCATCGCCGGGACGGTCTGGCGCTGACGACGGTGCAAGCGGCCCGTGCGGGGAGTCAGCTCGTCCTGCTGACGCTTGCGGCGGGCCAGTTCCTGATGACGCTGGACAGCTCGGTGATGAACGTGTCGATCGCGACTGTTGCGAAAGACGTGGGCACGACCGTGACCGGGATCCAGGGGGCGATCACGGCATACACGCTGGTGATGGCCGCGCTGATGATCACCGGCGCCAAGATCGGCGCGATGATCGGGCGCAAGCGCGCGTTCGCGATCGGCTGTGTCATCTACGGGTGCGGGTCGTTCACGACCTCGATCGCTCCCAACCTGCCGGTGCTGCTCTTTGGCTGGTCGTTCCTCGAAGGAGTCGGCGCTGCGCTGATCCTGCCCGCGATCGTTGCTCTCGTCGCCGGCAACTTCGTGACGGAACGGCGTCCCGCCGCCTACGGGCTCGTCGCAGCCGCAGGGGCGGTGGCGGTTGCCGTCGGCCCGCTGATCGGCGGCTTCTGTACGACCTACTTCTCCTGGCGGTGGGT
>DASSGL010000121.1:0-4208 GCA_035693525.1 Gaiellaceae bacterium
GCCTCGGTCTCGGCGAAGCCGCCGCCGTGACCGCCGAGCGTGAAGGCCGGCCGTACGACCGCAGGGGTCCTGAGACCGGCCAGATCGCCGGGCGACGTGACGACCCGCGAATGCGGCACCCGAAGCCCGGCCGTCTCGACACAGTCCCTGAAGAGCCCACGATCCTCGGCGCGGTCGATCACGTGCAGCGGCGCGCCGATCAGCTCGACGCCGAGCTCCTCAAGCACGCCGGCGTGCGCGAGCTCACGTGCGAGGTTGAGCGCGGTCTGCCCGCCCATCGTGGGCAGCAGCGCGTCGGGCCGCTCGCGCCGCAGCACCGAAGCGACGCCTTCGAGGTCGAGCGGCTCGAGGTACGTGCGGTCGGCGAAGCCTGGGTCGGTCATGATCGTCGCCGGGTTCGAGTTGACGACGATCGTGCGGAAGCCGTCCTCCCGGAGCACCTTGAGCGCCTGGCAGCCCGCGTAGTCGAACTCGCACGCCTGACCGATCACGATCGGGCCGGAGCCGATCAGCAGGATCGATTCGAGGTCGGCTCTACGTGGCAAGGCTTGCCACCCAGTCCTCGATCAGCGGCCACGCGTCGTGCGGGCCCGGCCCGGCCTCCGGATGGAACTGCAGCGATCGCGCACGCAGCTCCGGGAACGAGAGCCCCTCGACGGTGCCGTCGTAGAGCGAGACGTGCGTGACCGCCGCCGACTCGCTCGCCTCGACGCAGAAGCCGTGGTTCTGCGCGGTCACGAGCACCCGGCCTCCCGCGCGCTCGAGCACGGGATGGTTCGCGCCGCGGTGGCCGAACGGCAGCTTCGAGGTCGCGAACCCCGTCGCGCGGCCGAGCAGCTGGTGGCCGAGGCAGATCCCGAGGATCGGCACGCGGCCGAGCAGCTCGCCCACGGTCGCCGTCTCCGCCCCGAGCGGCTCGGGATCGCCCGGCCCGTTCGACAGCAGGACGCCGTCGTACCGGACGAGCTCGTCGGCCTCGACGTCGTGCGGGTAGACGGTGACTGCTGCCCCCGCGCGCGTGAGCCGTCGCAGGATGCTGCGCTTGCAGCCGTAGTCGACGACGGCAACTCGGGCTCCGCCCGAATCGCTGTGGACGTACGGCTCCTCGGTCGAGACGTTCGCGACGAGGGAGCGGCCTCGCATCGGCTCGAGCGACTCTGCGAGCGCCTTCGCTTCCGCCGCGGCGACCTCGCCGGAGCACACGACTCCGCGCATCGCGCCGGCGTCGCGCAGCTTGAGCACGAGGCTCCGCGTGTCGACCCCCGTGAGAGCCACGACGCCCTTCTCGAGCAGCCAGTCGGTCCAGGCAGGGCCTCGCGCCTCTCGCATCAGCGCTGCCCGTGCGTGCGGCCGCGCCGACTCGGAGCGTGCCGTGTCGACGCCGTAGTTGCCGACCATCGGCGCCGTGAAGCACACGAGTTGCTCCGCGAAGCTCGGGTCCGTGACGACCTCCTGGTAGCCGGTCATCGCCGTGGTGAAGACGGCCTCGCCGCACGCGAATCCCTCGGCCCCGACCGACTCCCCCCGGAACACCGTCCCGTCCTCGAGCACGAGCATCCCGCTCATGACTCGCGCTCCAGGTGCAGGTCGTAGGCGCTCACTCGTGCACCACCGCCCCGGCCGCGAGCGTCATCGCGACACGGCCGCGCAGGGTGCGACCCAGGAGCCACGAGTTCGCCGAGCGCGAACGGAAGCCGTCCTCGCTCACGCGTGTGACGCCGTCGAGGTCGAGCAGCACGAGATTCGCCGTCGCACCGGCCGCGATCCGCGGGCGTTCGAGCCCGAAGATACGTGCCGGCCCTGCCGACATCCGTTCCAGCAGCGTGGCGAGCGGCAGCAGGCCCGGCTCGACGAGCTCGGTGTAAAGGACTGCGAACGCCGTCTCGAGCCCGGTGACGCCGAACGGCGCAGCTTCGAACGGGACGTCCTTCTCGTGGCGCGCGTGCGGCGCGTGATCGGTCGCGACCGCTTCGATCGTCCCGTCGCGCAGCGCCTCGACGAGCGCGATGCGGTCACGCTCCGCACGGAGCGGCGGGTTCATCTTCACGTTGGTGTCGAGCGAGCGCACGGCCTCGTCGGTGAGCACGAGATGGTGAGGCGTCACCTCGCCGCTCGCCCGTACGCCGGCGTCGCGCGCGCGCCGGAGCGCGGCGACCGACTCGGCCGCAGACAGGTGCATCAGGTGCACCGGCTGCTCCTCGTAGGCCGCGAGCGCGAGATCGCGCTCGACCATCACCGACTCGGCGACCGACGGGTAGGCGGCGACCCCGAGCTCCGCCGCCACGGCGCCTTCGTGTGCCTGGCCGCCGCGCGAGAGCGACGGTTCCTCGCAGTGCAGCGCAAGCGGCCGGCCCGTGATCGACGCGTACTGGAGCGCGCGGCGCATCAGTCCGGCGGAGGTGACCGGGACGCCGTCGTCGGAGAACGCGACGGCACCGCGGTCGGCGAGCTCCGCCATCTCGGTCAGCTCCTCCCCGGCCTGGCCGCGCGAAATCGCGGCCATGAAGCCGACGGGGACGACCGCTTCGGTCCGGGCCTGCTCGACGAGCGAGCCCAGCACGACGGTGGAGTCGACCACGGGATCGGTGTTCGGCATTGCGACGATTGCGCCGTAGCCGCCCGCCGCCGCCGCGGCGGTGCCGCTTGCGATCGTCTCCTCGTCCTCGCGGCCGGGTGTGCGCAGATGGACGTGCGGGTCGACGAACGACGGGGCGAGCACGAGCCCCGCCGCGTCGACGACGCGATGCTCGTTCGTCTCGACGCGTTGCCCGAGCTCGACGATGACGCCGTCGTCGACGCGAACCTCGAGTGTGGCGTCGATCCCCTCGACCGGGTCGACGACACGGGCACCGCGGAAGAGCACGTTCGCTCGAGGACGTGGCTGCCCGACGAGCATCACGCCACCTCCGCGGCCGCGAGCTTGCGCACCCCGACCGGGCCGCCGGTGAGGACGTCGTACAGGACAGCCATGCGCACGACAAGTCCTGAGCGCACCTGGCGCTCCACCAGTGCGTCGGCCGAGTCCGCGACCCGGGCGTCGATCTCGACGCCGCGGTTCATCGGGCCCGGGTGCATCACCTTCTGGCCTGGCCGCAGACGCTCGGGCGTGACGCCCCAGCGTGCCGTGTACTCGCGCAGGCTCGGGACATAGTTGGCGCCTGCCTGCATTCGCTCGTGCTGCATCCGGAGGACGTACACGACGTCGGCGTCGCGGATCGCGGCAATGTCGCTCGTCGTCTCGGCGTTCAGCCCGCGCGGCAGGAGCGCCGGCGGCCCGACGAGCGTGCAGCGGATCCCGACGAGCTCGAATGCCTGCAGCAGCGAGCGAGCGACCCGTGAATGGAGGACGTCGCCGACGACGGCGACGTGCAGCCCCTCGAGCCGGCCGAGCTCGCGCTGCAGCGTGTAGAGGTCGAGCAGTGCCTGGGTGGGATGCTGGTGCTTGCCGTCGCCCGCGTTCACGACGTGCGCCTCCGTGAGGCGCGCGACGAGCTGGGGCGCACCGACTTGCGGGTGGCGGATGACGATCACGTCGGGGTCGTACGCGCCGATCGTCAGCGCCGTGTCCTTGAGCGATTCGCCCTTGTCCACGGACGAGCCGGCGGACTTGATGGTCATCGTATCGGCGGAGAGGCGCTTCGCCGCGAGCTCGAAGCTCGACGAGGTCCGCGTCGACGACTCGTAGAAGAGGTTGACGACGAGGGTTCCCTTCAGCGTCGGAAGCTTCTTCACATGGCGCGTCAGCGAGCCCTCGAACACGTGCGCGGTGCCGAGGAGCCGCTCGACGTCCTCGCGCGTGAGATCGGCGATCGAGAGCAGGTGGCGGCGCTGCGGAGGGTCCGGCGGCCGCAGGTCGTCGCGAACGAGACGGATTGCCGTCACTGGGATTCCTCCTCCGGATTCGGCACGAGCAGGATCTGGTCGACCTCGTCGACCTCGAGGAGCTGCACCTGGATGCGCTCCGAGCGGGCGGTCGGGAGGTTCTTGCCGACGTAGTCCGGTCGGATCGGCAGCTCGCGGTGGCCGCGGTCGACGAGCACGGCGAGCTGGACGCGCGACGGCCGGCCGTAGCCGAAGAGCGCCTCGATCGCAGCGCGGATCGTCCGGCCCGTGTAGAGGACGTCGTCGACGAGGACGACGGTTCTCCCCTCGAGCGGAAACTCGAGCTGCGTCTCGCGGACGACGGGCTGCGGATGGCGCGGCGGCTC
>DASSGL010000122.1:0-12269 GCA_035693525.1 Gaiellaceae bacterium
CATGCGACCAACATCTCGGCGTCGCCGTCCGTCGCCGGACGCAGGTCCGTCAGCCACCCGTGCATCGTCGTCATGGCAGCAGGTTTTTCCTGCAAACGCGCATAAGGCGAACGTGTCGACGTCGACGATATCTGCTCTCGCACTGCTTCTCGCGCTCGACGTCGGGTCGCTCGTTCGCCATGACCACGCGACTGCGCGCACGTCGCAGTCGAAGACGAGCGGTGTCGTGAACGACACACAGCACGCATGTCGTTTTGTGTTGTGCATTTGCGGGAAGTTGGCCGCTTTGATAACAACTCATGAACAGAAAGGGGTTTCGCCTTGGCGAAGATCCGCGACTTGATGACATCGAACCCCCGCCGGCTCGAGATTGGCAGCAACGCGAGTGAAGCCGCGCGGCTCATGCGCGACGAGGACGTCGGCCTCATTCCGGTGGTCGAAGGGGAGAGACTCGTCGGCACGGTGACGGATCGCGACATCGCTCTCCGCGTGGTCGCGGAAGGCAAGACAGCGGAGTCGACGACGGTCGGCGAGATCGCATCGCGCGAGATCGTCACCATCGATCCCCAGCAGGACCTCGACGAAGCACTGCGTCTGATGGCGCGGCACCAGGTGCGGCGCCTTCCGGTCGTCGAGGGAGACGGCACGCTCGTGGGCATCGTTGCCCAGGCCGATGTTGCGCAGCATGCAAGTGACGAGCAAACCGGTGATGTCGTACGCGACATCTCGACGTAGGAGACATGCAGATTTCGCTGAATGTCATCCGAGGTAACGCGCATACTGCACATGTCGTTGCCAGAAACGCTCTCACCTAGGAGGAGCACGAATGGCAAGAGCACGCAGAAAGACCTCGAGCACACGCTCGAGCGGCACACGCCGTACGGCTACGCGCACGACCGCCGCGCGTAAGACCGCGTCGCGCTCGACGGCCGGTCGCAAGAAGACGGCGAGCCGCTCGACCGCCCGCAAGACCACGTCGCGCAAGAAGACGAGCAGTCGCTCGACCGCTCGCAAGGCGACGTCGCGCAGGAAGACCACCAGCCGCAAGACGGCATCGCGCAAGACGGCATCGCGCAAGAAGACGAGCAGCCGCTCGACCGGCCGCAAGACGACGTCGCGCAAGAAGACGAGCAGCCGCTCGACCGCTCGCAAGACGGCTTCCCGCCGGGGCGGCGCCCGCAAGAAGACCGCAAGCCGGTCGACCGGGCGCAAGAAGACGAGCAGCCGCTCGACCGGACGCAAGAAGACCGCGAGCCGCTCGGGTCGGAAGACCACGTCTCGCAAGAAGACGAGCAGCCGCTCGACCGGACGCAAGAAGACGGCGAGCCGCTCGACCGGTCGCAAGAAGACGAGCAGCCGCTCGACCGGCGGCCGCCGAAAGGCCGCCTCCCGGACGAGCAGCAGCGCAGCGCGAACGGGCACGACCCGCACCGGGCTGACAGACGGCACGCCGTCGCCGATAGTCGAGAGCCCGCCGGCCGTCCCACCCTCGATCGGAACGATGGGCGGGTTCGACCTCGAGGCCGAGCCTGTCCGCTCGTACGACGAACTGCAGGACGACGAGTCGTAGCGGTCCGACTCGACGGGCTGGGAATGGAGAGGCCTCGCAGCGCGGGGCCTCTTCTTCACCTATTGCGACCTGCCTTCAGGCAGGTCGCGGTCGTTCAGGATCGCGGCGGAGCGGGCGCCCGCTACCTGTTGCGATAGACGATCCGGCCGCGGGTCAGGTCGTACGGCGAGAGCTCGACCTTGACGTGATCGCCCGGATTGATGCGGATGCGATACCGGCGCATGCGCCCCGAGGTGTAGCCGAGCGTCTCGTGGCCGTTGTCGAGCTGGATCCGGTACATCCCCGACCGATACGACTCGACGACCTCGCCCTCGAACTCGATCTTCTCTTCTTTGTCAGCCATTTGCGGAAGCACCGTAGCATTCGCTCCCATGGCCGTCTCGATCAGGCCGCGGCTCCGCGGCGTCCTGCACGAGGTTGCGTTCTTCGTCGCCCTGGGAATGGGCTCCGTCGTGGTCGCCGCGGCCGAGGGTCGGACGAGGACTCTGGCGGCCGCGATCTTCACCGGTTCGGTCGCCCTCATGCTCGGCGCGAGCTCCCTGTACCACCGCGTGACGTGGAGCCCTCGCGTGCGCCCGTGGATGCGGAGGATCGACCACGTCGGGATCTACGTGCTGATCGCCGGCACGTACACCCCCGTCGGCCTCCTCACGATGCACGGCACGATGCGGAACGTCGTGCTCGCGATCGTGTGGACGGGCGCCGCGGCGGCGATCCTGCTGAAGCTCGTCTGGATCGGAGCGCCGAAATGGCTCTCGGCGGTGCTCGGGATCTCGCTGGGCTGGGTGGGTGTGCTCGCGATGCCCCAGGTGCTCGAGCGCGCAGGAGTGGCAGCGTTCGCACTGCTCGTCGCGGGCGGGCTCGCGTACACCCTCGGTGGCGTGGTCTACGCGTTCAGGCGTCCGAACCCGGTACCCGAGGTGTTCGGCTACCACGAGGTCTTCCATGCGCTGACGCTCGTCGCCGTCGCCTGCCAGTACGTCGCGATCGCGTTCTGGGTCCTGCGGATCGGCTGAGCCGTCGTACATGGCCTCCCTCCGCCTACCCACCCAGGTCCGGGCGTGCCTGTTCGACCTCGACGGCGTGCTCACGAAGACGGCGGTCGTGCACGCGGCGGCGTGGAAGGAGATGTTCGACGCGTTTCTCCGCGCGCGGCCCGAACCGTTCGTCCCGTTCGACGCTGGGCACGACTACGACACCTACGTGGACGGAAAGACTCGGAGCGACGGTGTCCGGTCGTTCCTCGAGTCGCGCGGCATCGTCCTCCCAGAGGGCGCCCCGGACGATCCGACGGACGCCGAAACGGTGCGCGGGCTCGGCAACCGGAAGAATGCGCTCGTGCTCGAGCTGATCCGGCGCCAGGGTGTGGAGCCCTATGAGGACGCGGAGCAGTTCGTGCGCGCCGTGCGTGCTGCCGGCCTCTCCACTGCCGTCGTCTCGTCGAGCGCGAACTGCCGCGAGGTCGTTCATGCCGCGGGCCTGGACGGCCTGTTCGACGTGCGGGTCGACGCCCTCGTGGCGGCCGAGCAGGGGCTTGCCGGGAAGCCGGCCCCCGATACCTACCTCGCAGCTGCACGAATGCTCGGTGTGGGCCCGGCGTCCTCAGCAGTGTTCGAGGACGCCCTGGCCGGCGTCGAAGCCGGGAGGGCCGGCGGATTCGCTCTCGTCGTCGGCGTCGACCGCGTCGGACAGGCCGACGCGTTGCGCGCGCACGGTGCGGACGTCGTCGTCCAGGCGCTCACCCAACTGCTGGACGACCGATGAACGATTCCGTCCCCAACTACATCGTCGAGCCCTGGTCGGTCCGCGAGGTCGGCCTCGACCTCGATCAGCTCGCGAAGCGCGAGTCGGCGTTCGCGCTGTCGAACGGCCACATCGGGCTGCGCGGGAACCTCGACGAGGGCGAGCCGAACGCCTTGCCGGGCACGTACCTGAACTCGTTCTACGAGCTGCGCCCGCTGCCGTACGCGGAGGCGGGGTACGGCTACCCCGAGTCCGGGCAGACGCTGATCAACGTCACGAACGGGAAGATCATCCGGCTCCTCGTCGACGACGAGCCGTTCGACGTTCGTTACGGAAGCCTGCTCGGGCACGAACGAGTCCTCGACCTGCGCGCCGGGACGCTCGACCGACGCGTCGAATGGCGGTCGCCGGCAGGCGTGGCCGTGCGCATCTCGTCGACACGGCTCGTCTCCTTCGTCCAGCGGACGGTCGCAGCGATTCGCTACGAGGTCGAGCCGCTCGAGTCTCCGGTCCGCATCGTGGCCCAGTCGGAGCTCGTCGCGAACGAGCCGATGCCTCGTCTGTCGCAGGATCCACGCGTCGACGCCCTGCTCGAGTCCCCGCTCGAGGCGGAGGAGTCGTTCAACTATGCGTGGCGCGTAGTCCTCGTCCACACGACCCGGGCGAGCAAGCTCGGCATGGCGGCCGGGATGGACCACGTGGTGGACGGCCCGGACGGCATCGACGTCGCAGCCGAGAGCGCCGCAGACATCGGCCGCGTCACGATCGCCGCGGACCTTGCGCCCGGTGAGCGCCTGACGGTGACCAAGTTCCTCGCCTACGGCTGGTCGAGCCAGCGGTCGTACGCCTCGCTGCGCGACGCGGCGATCGGAGCGCTGACGGAGGCGCGCCACATCGGCTGGGACGGCCTGCTCGAAGGGCAGCGCGCCTATCTCGACGAGTTCTGGGAGCGCGCCGACATCGAGCTCGACGGCGATACCGAGGTCCAGCAGGCCGTTCGGTTCGCCCTCTTCCACACGCTGCAGTCGGCGGCTCGGGCCGAGCAGCGAGCGATACCGGCGAAGGGGCTGACGGGTCCCGGCTACGACGGCCACACGTTCTGGGACACCGAGCGCTTCGTCCTTCCGGTGCTCACATACTCGATGCCGCAGGCGGCGGCGGATGCCCTCCGGTGGCGTCACTCGACGCTCGACCTCGCGCGCGATCGCGCACGCCAGCTCGGGCTGCAAGGCGCGGCCTATCCATGGCGCACGATCCGCGGCCAGGAATGCTCCGGATATTGGCCCGCCGGAACGGCGGCGTTTCACATCGGCGCCGACATCGCAGATGCCGTCATCCGGTATCACGCCGCGACCGGAGACGATGATTTCGCACGCGAGGTCGGGCTCGAGCTGCTGATCGAGACTGCCCGCCTCTGGCGTTCGCTCGGTCATCACGACCGGGACGGCCGCTTCCGCATCGACGGCGTCACGGGGCCCGACGAGTACAGCGCGATCGCGGACAACAACGTCTACACGAATCTGCTCGCCCAGCGGAACCTGTTTGCGGCGGCAGACGCGGTCGCACACCATCCTCGCCACTCCGCCGAGCTCGGCGCCGACCTCGAGGAGGCAGCGGCATGGCGGGACGCCGCGCGGACGATCGTCATCCCGTGGGACGAGCAGCTCGGCGTGCACCCTCAGTCGGAAGGCTTCACGAGTCACGAGCGCTGGAACTTCGAGGCCACGCCTCCGGAGAACTATCCGCTCCTCCTGCACTATCCGTACTTCGAGCTCTATCGGAAGCAGGTGGTGAAGCAGGCCGACCTGGTGCTCGCGCTGCACGTGTGCGGTGACTCGTTCACCGACGAGCAGAAGGCGAGGGACTTCGACTACTACGAGGAGCTGACCGTTCGCGATTCGTCCCTCTCGGCGTGCACGCAGGCGGTCGTCGCCGCAGAGGTCGGGCACCTCGACCTTGCGTACGACTATTTCGCAGAGACCGCCCTGATCGACCTTCTCGACCTCGGTCGAAACACGGCCGACGGGATCCACATCGCGTCCCACGCCGGCACGTGGATCGCGGCCGTCGCGGGCTTCGGCGGGATGCGCGACTTCGGCGGGCGGCTGACGTTCGCCCCGCGCCTGCCGTCACGGCTGACCCGGCTGCGCTTCCGTCTCGTGTTCCGGGGGCGCCGGATCGAGGCCGAGGTGACGAAGACGGACTGCACGTACCGGCTCCTCGAAGGGGAGCCGCTCGAGCTCAGCCATCACGGCGAGAGCATGACGGTGGAGATGGATTCGCCGGTGACGATGGCGGTTCCGCCGATCGCCGAGCGGTCGCGGCCCGAGCAGCCGGCCGGCCGCCGGCCGGTGAGCCGGCGCTCCGATCCGTCGCAGCGCGCGGTGCCTCAACACTAGGCGGCGCGTCTCGCGAGCTCCTCTTCGACCTCGCTCACGTCGACTCCCGCCACGGCGAGCAGCACATAGAGATGAAAGAGCACGTCCGCTGCCTCGCTCACGAGGCGGCCGTCGCGCGCGGCGGCGGCGACGGCGGCCTCGACCGCCTCTTCGCCCAGCTTCTGGGCGGCACGCTCGATGCCGGCGTCTGCGAGCGATGCGACGTACGAGCCATCGGGACGCTCTCGGACGCGATCGACGACCGTGCGCCAGAGCGCGGGCGCAAAGCACGACGTCGAGCCTGTGTGGCACGCCGGCCCTGCGGGATCGACGCGAACGAGCAGCGCGTCGCCGTCGCAGTCGTCGCGCACCTCCTCGACCGCGAGCGTGTTGCCGGACGTCTCACCCTTCTTCCAGAGCCGCTCGCGCGAACGGCTCCAGAACCACGCCTCGCCCGTCTCCCTCGTCAGCCGAAGCGCTTCCTCGTTCATCCAGGCGAGCATCAGCACGCGGCCGTCGCGCGCGTTCTGGACGATTGCGGGGCGAAGCTCAGGCGGCATCGCGCACCGGGACGCCGAGACCTTTGAGCTCGCTGCGGAGCGAGACGAGCCGCGCGGGCCGCTCGTGCAGGATCGAGGCCAGGAGAGCTGCGTCGGCGAGGTCGAGCGCGGCAGCGACATGGGCGGCGTTGCCGGCGCCGCCCGACGCGATCACGGGCAGAGAGACGGCGTCGCGCAGCTTCTCGAAAAGCGGGAGGTCGTAGCCTCGCCGGGTTCCGTCCCGGTCGATCGAGGTGACGAGCAATTCTCCGGCTCCGCGGGCCTCGCACTCCCGCGCCCAGGCGATCGTGTCGCGGCCCGCGTCGCGGGTCGCGGAGTGCGAGCGCACGCGCCCGTTCTCCGTGTCGATCGCGACGACGACCGCTTGCGTGCCGAGCGACTCGGCGATCTCCTCGATCAACGCCGGACGCGCGAGCGCGGCCGAGTTCACGCTTACCTTGTCGGCGCCGGCCTCGAGGACTGCGTGCGCATCGTCGACGGTGCGCATGCCGCCGCCGAACGTGAACGGGATCGTCACCTGCTCGGCCACCCGCGCGGCGACCTCCACCGACGCTGCGCGCGACTCGACGGATGCGGCGATGTCGAGGAAGACGAGCTCGTCCGCCCCCGCGTCCGAGTAGGCGGCTCCGAGCTCGACCGGATCGCCGACGTCGCGCAAGGCGGCGAAGCGCACGCCCTTCACGACGCGAGCGTCGGCGACGTCGAGACACGGGATCAGGCGCGGGAGAGGCATCTCTCCAGGAAGCGCGCGCCCGCGGCGCCGCTCTTCTCGGGATGGAACTGCACGCCGACGAACGAGCCGTGCTCGACGACGGCCGCCAGCCCCTCGCTCCTCGCGGTCGCGGCCGGCGTGTCGGCCGCGTAGGAGTGCGCGAACCAGAAGGTCTCGCCGCCGCCGTCGATCGGAGCCCAGCCGATGCGGGGGACGCGACCGCTGCGGAGGCGCACGGCGCGACCCGGCGCGAGCCCCAGGCCGGCGACGCCGCCGTCCTCCTCGGTCTCGTCGAGTGCGAGCTGCAGGCCCAGGCAGATACCGAGGATCGGCCGGCCGGCATCGGCTCGCTCGCGCAACGCCTCGGCGAGACCGCGCCGGCGCAGACCTGCCATCGCCGAGCCGGCCGAGCCGACGCCGGGCAGGACCGCGAGATCGGCCGCCACGACGCTCTCGGCCTCGTCGGCGACGGCGGCATCCGCGCCCAGGCGCTCGAACGCGAGCTGCACCGAGCGGACGTTGCCCGCGCCGTAGCCGCAGATCGCGACCTTCACAGCAGGCCCTTCGTCGAGGGGAGCTCCGCGCCGTCGACCCGGACAGCCTCGCGGAGCGCACGCCCGACTGCCTTGTGCGCAGCCTCGGCGACGTGGTGCGGATTGCGGCCCGTCGCGCTCACGTGCAGGGTCATGCGCCCGGACTGCGCGAGGCTTTCGAGCGTGTGCCGCGCGAGCCCAGGGTCCTGCGCGAGCTCGATCTCTGCGCCGCGCCGACCGCCCAGATCGACTGCGGCCCGCGCGAGCGCGTCGTCCATCGGGACGACCGCCGATCCGTAGCGGGAAATGCCACGGCGGTCGCCGAGCGCGCGGTCGAGCGCCTCCCCGAACGCGATCGCAGTGTCTTCCGCGGTGTGGTGGACGCCCGTCTCCCGGTCGCCGCTGCCTTCGACGACAAGGTCGAGGCCGGCGTGGAAGGCGAGCTGCTCGAGCAGGTGGTCGTAGAGCCCGGCACCGGTCGCGACGCGGACGCGGCCGGCTCCGTCGAGCCCGAGCCGCACGCGCAGCGAGGTCTCTGCGGTGGCGCGCGCGTGCCGAGAGCGCCGCGACGGCGTGCGGCGCCGGCCGGCGAGCGCGGCGAGGAGGAGATCGTCGTCCTCACGGTCGCGAACGGTGATCCGGATCCCGCCCTGCGAGACACGCACGACGCAGCCGTGCTCGAGCGCAGCGTCGGCGATCTGCTGTGCCTCGTCGGTCGGCACGAAGAGGAAGTTCGCGTGGGACGGGAGCGGCTCGAGGCCGAGCGCGCACAGCTCGCCGCTCAGGCGTTCCCGCTCCTCGACGACGGCGGCGACGTCCGGGGGCGTGCGCAGCGCCGCGAGCGCGAGCGCAACCGAGAGCGTCGACACCGGCGCGGGTGCCTGGCGCGCGCGCAGCTCCGCCGCGGCGTCGCGCTCGGCGACGAGGTACCCGATGCGCGCGGCGGCAAGGCCGAACGCCTTCGAGAAGGTGCGAATGACGACGACCCCGTCGTCGATCAGCGGCACGGCCGTCTCGCCTGCGTACTCGAAGTACGCCTCGTCGACGACAAGCGGTCGTGCGGCCGGAAGCTGCGGGAGATCGCCGAGCGGATTGCCGGGGCGGCAGCAGAACGTGAGCGTCGTGGACTCGTCGCCGACGCTCGCGCCGGCAAGCTCTGCGGCGACGCGGAAGAGCGGATACGTGGGCGCAGGCGGTACTGCGACCGTGTCGCCGGGGCGGGCGAACGTCCGCGCACAGAGAAGGATGAGGTCGTCGGCGCCGGCGCCGAGGACGATGTTCTCGAGCTCGACACCTACGTACGCGGCGATCGCCTCCTGGATGCCCGGATAGCCTCCGTGCGGATACGTGTTCACCTCTGCGAGCGCGGACGCGATCGCTCCCGGTCGCGAGCTCGGCAGCGGCAGCGGCGGGACGTTGCCGTCGAAGCGCACGATCTCGACCGGATCGAGCCCCGCGCGCCGCGCGAGCTCTTCGGTCGACGGCGCCCACTCGTACGGCCGGAACTCGGCCGGGAGCGCCCTCATCGCGCCACCGCCGCGGCGTGCGCAGCCATCCCCTCGACTGCCGCGAGCGCCTCGACCGTCGGCCGCACGCGTGCGAGCCCGTCGGCCGTGAGCCTCTGAACGGTGACGGGCTTGAGAAACGTCTCAAGGCCGAGCCCGCCGACCGATCGAGCCCAGCCGTTCGTGGGCAGGACGTGGTTGCCGCCGGTCGCGTAGTCGCCGCTCGCCACCGGCGAGTCGGGGCCGACGAAGACGGCGCCCGCATTCCGGATGCGGCCTGCCAGGGACTCGGCGGCGCCGAGCAGGACCACGTGCTCGGGCGCACGCCGCTCGACCTCGGCGAGCGCGTGCTCGAGGTCGGCGCCGTCGAGCAGCTCGCAGACCGCGTCGGCCCCATGCTCACCCTGCGCCGCGAGCTCGAGGGTCGCGACGTCGCGGTCGCCGCCGTCGCCGAGGACGACGAGCCCCTCCGACGGGCCCGCGGGCAGATCGATCGCGACGTCGCGCGAGACGAGCAGCTTCGCCTCGTTCACGTACGCGTTCCCCGGACCGACGATCTTGTCCACGCGCGCGATGGTCTCGGTCCCGTAGGCGAGCGCGGCGATCGCCTGGGCGCCACCGACCGCCCACACCTCGTGGACGCCGACGAGCTCGGCCGCCCCCGCCACGAGCTCGGCGCCGCTCGGAGGCGTGACCACGACGACGCGCTCGACGCCGGCCGCCTGAGCCGGCACGACGCACATCACGAGCGTCGAGACGAGCGAGCGCGGGACGTAGACGCCGACCGAGCGCAACGGCATCCAGCGGCGCTCGAGCTCCACGCCGGGCTCGATCTCGAGGCGGATGTCGATCGGCCGTTGCAATGCGTGCCACCGGCGAACGCGATCGGCCAGCGCGAGCACTGCCCCCTCCGGAACGCCGTCGCCGGGCGTCGCGCGCACGGGCTCGGCTCCGTCCAAGCGCAGCGCCCACTCACGCAGCGCCGCGTCGCCGCGGGCGCGCACGTCGTCGACGATCGCCGCGACGCCTGGTTGCATCACGCGAGCATCCGTTCGAGCGGCACGAGCAAGATCGACGAAGCGCCCGCCGCCTCGAGCGCCGGCAGCAGCCGCCAGACGTCCTGGGCCGGGACGACGCTGTGGACGGCGACCATGCCGGGCTCGGCGAGGGGCAGCACGCTCGGCGCGCGCGAGCCCGGCACGAGGGAGCAGATCTCTTCGAGCGACTCCTCGGGCGCGTTGAGCATCAGGTAGCGCGCACCGCGGGCGTCGACGACGCTCCGGAAGACGCCTGCGAGCTGGAGCGCGTCGTCTCGCGGCTCCGGCGGCCCGATGAGCACCGCTTCCGAGTCGAGGAGGCTGCCGACCGAGCGCAGCCCGTTCGTGCGCAGCGTGCTGCCGCTCGAGACGAGGTCGACGATCGCGTCCGCGAGGCCCAGGCGAGGGGCGAGCTCGACCGAGCCCGAGACGTCGACGAGCTCGACGTCGCCTGGGAGCAGGTCTCGCGCGAGGCGCGGGAAGCTCGTCGCGACGCGTGCACCGCGGAGGTCCTTGAGCGAGCGGACCGCCGACTCCGATTGGACAGCCGCTTCGAGCGAGCACGCGCCGAAGCCGAGCAACACGAGCTCGGTCACGTCGAGCGCGCGCTCACGCACGATGTCGAGCCCCGTGATCCCGCAGTCGACGACACCGTCCTGCACGTACTCGGGGATGTCTTCCGCCCGGACGAGGAGCGCCTCGACCGGAGCGTTCCGGCAGGGAAAGGCGAGCGCTCGATCGCCCGGCGTCTCGGGCCCGAGCCCGGCGTCGTGGATCAGCTCGATCGCCGGCTCGCGCAGCCGCCCCTTCGAGGGGACGGCGATCCTCAGGCGTTCGAGCGGTTCCGGCGACCCAGCGCGAGTGCGTAGCCGCCCTCGCCGTTCCGCAGCCATTGCGAGACCCGCGTGACCGTCGTCGTCGACGCGTGCGCGCGGCGAGCCACCTCGAGGTACGGCAGCCCCTGCTCGAGCAGCTTCGCGACCTCCCAGCGGTGCGCCATCGCGTCCAGCTCCGACCTCGTGCAGAGGTCGCGGAGGTAGCGCTCCACCTCGTCCGGGTTCCGGAGCGAGGCGATCGCCCGGAACAGCTCTCGGTGCTGCTTCGTCGGCCAATGTCGGGGCTCTGCAGTGGCGGTTGATGCCATCGTGTTAGCATAGTAACACGTTGACACATGAGTTTGCAATTGTTCCCGCGATCGACGTCCTGGACGGGACTGCGGTGCGGCTGCTGCGCGGCGATTTCGACGCGGTAGCGATCGACGCGGGGGATCCGCTCGCGCTCGTCCGCCGTGCGGCGGCGCGCCGGCCGCCGCTCGTCCACGTCGTCGCTCTCGCGAATGCGCGCGACGGCGGTGCGCCCGTCGAGCTCGCGAGGGCAGTCGTGGAGGCTGCCGCGCCCGTGCCCGTGCAGCTCGGCGGCGGCGTGCGCTCGGTGTCGGACGCAGCGGCGCTCGTCGCCGCCGAAGTCGAGCGCGTCGTCATCGGCACGGCGGCGTTCGGGGAGACGCCGCTGCGGGAGTTCGTCGACGCGCTGGACGGCCGGCTCGCCGTTGCGATCGACGTCGCCGGCGCAGTCGTCCGCACCGCCGGCTGGCGCGAGTCGCCGCAGCTCTCGACCGCGGCCGCCCTCGAACGTTGCGCCGACGCCGGCGTCTCGACCGTGGTCTGCACCGCGATCGATCGAGACGGCACGCGCGCCGGGCCTGATCTGGCCCTGCTGCGCGACGTCCGCGCGCGCTATCCAGGCCGTCTGCTGGCGGCCGGCGGAATCCGCGACACCGCGGACGTAGCCGAGGTGCGCACCCTGGGCCTCGACGGCGTCGTCGTCGGCCGCGCCTGGCTGGAGGGGGCGCTCTAGGCTGAAGCCTGGCTGCCCGAACGCATTCGCAACCTGCCTTCAGGCAGGTTGCAGTCGTCGGCTACACCACGCATTCCGGTACGACGGACCGCATTCGCAACCTGCCTTCAGGCAGGTTGCAGTCGTCGACTTCGCCACGCATTCCGAAACGACCGCAACCAGGTTGAAGCCTGGTTGCCTGAACACACGTTTCTTCGCAACCTGCCTTCAGGCAGGTTGCAGTCGTCGACTTCGCCAAGCTTTCCTGAACGACTGCAACCAGGCTGAAGCCTGGTTGCCTGAACACACGTTTCGCAACCCAACCTGCCTTCAGGCAGGTTGCAGTCGTCGGCTCCGCCAAGCATTCCGAAACGACCGCAACCAGGCTGAAGCCT
>DASSGL010000123.1:0-8984 GCA_035693525.1 Gaiellaceae bacterium
CCGCCGAGAGTGCAAAGGCGTCGTAGGCGAGGCCGAGGCGCCTGCGGGCAACCAGTGCTGCATCTGCCAGCAGCGCAGCGGCGCACGGGGAGCCGTTGATGAGCGCCAGACCCTCTTTCGCGCCGAGATCCCGCTCTTCCATCACCGGCGCAAAGAGGTGTGCGAGCGCGAGGATCTCCCCCGAGCCTCCGTTGCCGTGCAACGGCACCGGGGGCAGCGCTCGTCCGTCGAGCATCGCGGCCACTGCGCTCAGCAGGCCGCTGCCGACGGCGGCGTGCCCGTCGAGGAGGTTCGCGAGGCGAGCGAGCACGATGCCCCGGGTCACGCGCTCGGGGAGCGGTTCGCCGAACGACGCGGCTCTGAGGCCCGCGGCTCGGGCCTGCCGCCCGCGCTCCTCCTCGTCGAGAACGACTCCGGCACGATCGCCGTACCCACTCGTCACGCCGTAGACGACGACTCCGGGACGTTCGACGAGGCGGAGGAACGCCGCGCGGGTGCCGTCGGCACGCGTCAGCGCTGCCGGCGAGATCACGACGGGCTCTCGATCCCACGCCACCCGCTCGAACGCCTCGAGCGTGATGTCCGAACGCGACGAGAGCTCGACCGCCACGCGGCAGACGTTATCGCCGGGGACGACCTCGACGACTGCAGCTTGCAACGCCCCTTCAGGCAGGTTGCCGGTGGCAGTTCGCAACCTGCCTTCAGGCAGGTTGCGGTCGTCGCACCGCGGGGACGACCTCGACGACCGCAACCCGCCTCGAGCCTGGTTGCTGGTCGCCGGTCATCGCATCTAGACTCGACGTCAGTGAGACCGGGGGTGCTGGACCGTTTCGCGGACGTCACGGAGACGATCCGCGAACCGGAGCAGTTGCGAACCTATGAATGCGACGGGCTCACGGGCCGCCGTGTCGTTCCGGCGCTCGTCGCGCTGCCGGCGACCGCCGCCGACGTGCAGGCCGTCGTCCGTATCTGCAACGAGGAGCGCGTCCCGTTCGTCGCGCGCGGCGCGGGCACCGGCCTCTCCGGCGGTGCACTCCCGGTGGCCGAGGGGATCGTCATCTCGCTCGCACGTCTCGACCGCATCCTCGAGGTCGACCTCGATCGTGGCGAGGTCGTCGTCGAGCCCGGCGTCGCGAACCTCGACGTCACCGCCGCGGTAGCGGCCGACGGCTTCTACTACGTGCCCGATCCGTCGTCGCAGCAGGTTTGCACGATGGGCGGCAACGTCGCGGAGAACTCCGGCGGCGCGCACTGCCTCAAGTACGGCTTCACGGTCAACCACGTGCTCGCCGCCGACGTCGTGCTGCCGGACGGCGACCTCGTCGAGCTCTCGGTGTGGGACGACGGGCCGGATCTCCTCGGCGTGTTCATCGGCTCTGAAGGAACGCTCGGGATCGCAACCCGTCTGCGGCTCCGCATCCTCCGCGCACCGGAGGCGATCCGGACGCTGCTCGCCGGGTTCGCGCACACCGATGCCGCCGGCGAGGCCGTCTCCGCGATCGTCGGCGCCGGAATCGTCCCCGCCGCGGTCGAGATGATGGACGCACTCACGATCGAGGCGGCGGAGGCAGCGGTCGGCGCCGACTATCCCCCCGGCTGCGGCGCGGTGCTCATCGTCGAGCTCGACGGCCTGCTCGCACAGGTCGAGGAGGAAACGGCACACGTCGAGGCGCTTTGCTCCGCACACGGAGCCCGCGAGCTCCGCATCGCCGCGGACCCGCTAGACCGCGCCGCAGTATGGCGCGGCCGCAAGGCCGCGTTTGCGGCGATGGGCCGCATCAGCCCGGACTACTACGTGCAGGACGGCGTCGTTCCGCGCACGAAGCTCCCAGAGGTCCTGCGTCGAATCGAGAAGCTGTCGCAGCGGCACGGCCTTCGCGTCGGCAACGTCTTCCACGCCGGCGACGGCAACCTCCACCCGCTCGTCCTCTACGACAGCCGTGTGCCCGGCGAGGCGGCGCGGGCGGAGGAGCTCGCCGCGACGATCCTCGAGCTCTGCGTGGACGCCGGCGGCTCGATAACCGGCGAGCACGGCGTCGGCACCGACAAGGCATGCGCGATGCCGCTCATGTTCGGGAAGGACGACCTCGCGGCGATGGGCCGCCTTCGCGCCGCATTCGATCCGAACGGCCTCGCGAATCCGGGCAAGGTCTTCCCTACGCCGAGGCTGTGCGGCGAGGTGCCGGGCCCGTACCGCGCTCATCCGATCGAACGGGCAGGGCTTGCCTACCGCCTCTGACGCCGGTGTCCTCGAGCACGAGCCCGGCGATCTCACGTGCGTCGCGGGCGCCGGCATACGCCTCGCTGCGCTCGCCGAGGTGCTCGCGGCTCACGGCCAGCGCTTCGCCCTCGACCCGCCGGGCGATCCGACGCTCGGCGAATGCCTCCTCGACGACCTGTCGGGCCCTCTCAGCCATCGCTTCGGCACGATGCGGGACCTCGTGATCGGCGTGACGGTCGTCCTGCCCGACGGCACGCGTGCGAGCTCGGGCGGCAAGGTGGTGAAGAACGTCGCCGGCTACGACCTCGCGAAGCTCTTCTGCGGCTCGAAGGGCCGGCTCGGCCGGGTGGAGCGGCTCGCTCTGCGGCTTCACCCGACGCCGGCTGCGGCACGGACGGTGGCCGTCGCCCCCGACTGGCCTTCGCTCCACCGCTCACAGCTCGTCCCAAGCGCGGTCGATGTCGCCGAAGGACGGATGCACGTGCTCTTCGAAGGGTCGCCAGGGGCGGTCGACGAGCAGGTCCGTGCTCTCGGAGGCGACGAGGTCGACGAGTGGGACGCACTGCGTCGCCTCCAGGCGTCGCTTCCCGGCCGGCTGCGCTGGGACGGCGATCCGGCGCCGCTCGTCCGGCCGGGCCGGCGAATCGCGTACGTCGACGAGCCGACCGAGGCGCGGTGGAGCGAGCTCGCCGAGCGCGTTGTGGAGACCATGTGCAACAGGAGCTGATCGCCGATTGCGTCCACTGCGGGTTCTGCCTGCCGACCTGCCCGACGTACTCGCTCTGGCACGAGGAGATGGACTCGCCGCGCGGCCGCATCCATCTCATGGCAGGTCTCGTCGACGGCACGATCCCGCTGACGGGCACCGTGGTCGAGCATTTCGACCGCTGCCTCGGCTGCATGGCCTGCGTGACCTCGTGCCCTTCGGGCGTCCGCTACGACCGGCTGATCGAGTCGACACGGCTGTACATCGAGCAGAGCCACCGCCGCGGGACGGTCGACCGGCTCCTCCGCGCCGCGGTCTTCGCGATCTTCCCGCACCGGCGCCGACTGCGTGCGGCGCTGCTCCTGCGGCGACTGCCCGCACCGGGACCGCTCGCGCCGTTGAAGACGCTGGCCCCGCCGTGGTCGTCAGCCGCCTGGCCGCCGGAGCGACTGCGGAACGACGGCCCGTCCGTCGCCCTCGTCGCAGGCTGCGTGGCGAGCGTTCTCTTCGGTGACGTCAATGCGGCGACGGCGCGCGTGCTGCACGCGGAGGGGTACGACGTGCACGTGCCGCGAGCGCAGGGCTGTTGCGGAGCGCTTCATGCGCATGCAGGTCGTCTGCCGGAAGGCGTCGCGCGCGCCCGCGCACTCGAGCGGTCGCTCGCCGGTTACGACTACGTCGTCACGAACGCAGCCGGCTGCGGGTCGCATCTCAAGGATCACGGCGAGGCGAACGTCGTCGATGTCTCGGAGCTCCTCACGGAGCCGCGGGCGGAGCGTCACCCGCTGGCGCTCCGCGTCGCATTCCAGGACTCCTGCCACCTGCGACATGCACAGGGCCTCGTCGCCGCTCCGCGCCGCATGCTCGATGCGATCCCGGACCTCGAACGGCTCGAGCCGGCCGAAGGAGCCATCTGCTGCGGCAGCGCCGGGATCTACAACGTCGTCGAGCCTGCGCCCGCCGCAGAGCTCGGCGAGCGAAAGGCATCGCACGTGCTCGCGACGGAGCCCGACGTCTATGCGAGCGCGAACCCAGGTTGCCTCGTGCAGGTGACCGCCGCACTGCGCCGGCTCGGCCGCCCGCTGCCCGCGTTCCATCCGATCGAGCTCGTGGACGCGTCGATCCGCGGTGTGGGCGTCGCGGCACTGCTTGCTTCAGCGCGTCGCTGACGTTCGAGAAGCGGTGCCAGACACGCCGCTGCGCGGCGAGTCAGGCACCAACGACCAATGCAACCAGGTTGCTGAGCAACCTGGTTGCAGCGTCACACACCAGCCTCACGCCCGCAGGGACGACCAGGGCTCTTCGCCGGAGACGTCCTCGAGGCCGTAGCCGGTCTCGCCGCCGAGCGACGGGCCGATGACGACCTGGAGGTGCGCCGTCTCGTCGCCGTCGTTGAACGATGCGTGCACGACGCCCTCGTCGAGATAGACGGAGTCGCCGGGGCCGAGCGACGAAGAGTCGCGCTCGATGTACTGCGTGATCTGCCCTTGCGTGACGATGATCATCTCCTCCTGGCCGGGATGCCGGTGGAAGTCGTGGCCCTCGCCGGGCTCGAGCGTGACGTCCATGATCACGAGGTGCTTCGAGCCCGCGGCCGGCGTGAGCCTCCAGCCGATCGTGCCCCAATCGAACGCTTCCTCACGGACGTCGCTCTGCGTCACGAAGCTGCTCATCGCTCTCTCCTCATGGTTGGACGGGAATGGACTTGAAGCGGCGCATGTTCTCGGTCATCGCGATCTCGGTCGGCAGCCGCTCCATCGAGCTCGCCCCGAAGAACCCGACGACGCCTTCCGTGTTGGCAAGCACGTAGGCGGCGTCGTCCGGCTCAGCGATCGGGCCTCCGTGGCAGAGGACGAGGATGTCCGGGTTGACCCGCTTCGCGGCGTCGTGCATCGCCTGGACGAGCCTCGCGGACTCCGCGAGCGTCTTCCCCGTCTCCGCTCCGATCGCGCCTCCGGTCGTCAGCCCCATGTGCGGGACGAGCACGTCGGCTCCCGCTTCCGCCATCGCGGCCGCCTCACCGTCGTCGAACACGTACGGCGCCGTGAGGAAGTCGCGTTCGCGTGCGAGCCTGATCATGTCGACCTCGAGGCCGAACCCCATGCCGGTCTCCTCGAGGTTGACGCGGAACGTGCCGTCGAAGAGGCCTACCGTCGGGAAGTTCTGGACGCCGCTGAAGCCGATCCGCTTCAGCTCGTCGAGGAAGATCGGCATCAGGCGGAAGGGGTCGGTGCCGCAGACCCCGGCGAGGACGGGCGTCTCGCGCACGACGGGCAGCACCTCGCGGGCCATCTCGACGACGATCGCGTTCGCGTCCCCGTACGGCAGCAGCCCTGCGAGCGAGCCGCGGCCGGCCATCCGGTAGCGGCCCGAGTTGTAGATGATGATGAGATCTGCGCCGCCGGCCTCGGCGAGCTTCGCGGACAGGCCTGTGCCCGCACCGGCCCCGATGATCGGCTTGCCCGATTCGACCTGGGCGCGCAGCCGCGCGAGAGCCTCGGTGCGTGTCATCGGATCAGCTCGTGCAGCCGGTCGGCCATCGCGACGGCGAACTCCGGATCGTTCACGTCGCGCTCGAGCTCGTGCACCTCGACGCTCCCGTCGAGCGTCTCGTGCAGTCCGCGCAGGAGGGCTTCGTCGGCCGCCGGGTCGTAGAACGGCTGCCCCTCGACGTCGATCATCGACACCCCCTTGAGCGGGACGTAGAGCGCGGTGGGGCCTGTAGCAGCAGAGAGCTTGCGGCCGATGTCGCGGCCGAGCTCGAGGCATTCGTCCGGCGTCGTGCGCATGAGCGTGACGGTCGGGTTGTGGATGTACAGGTTGCGGCTCTCGAACCGCTCGGGCACGGTGTCCCGCGGGCCGAAGTTGACCATGTCGAGCGCACCGAGCGAGACGACCTGAGGCAGACCGACCTCGCCCGCGGCGCGGAGCCGATCGGGGCCGGCCGAGAGGACGCCGCCGACGAGCTCGTCGGCGAGCTCCGTCGTCGTCACGTCGAGCACGCCCGCGAGGAAGCCGCCGCGGGCAAGCGCCTCCATCGACTGCCCGCCGGCGCCCGTTGCGTGGAAGACGAGCACCTCGTATCCCAGCTCCTCGAGCCGCTCGCGGGCGCGCGTGACGCATGGAGTCGTGACGCCGAACATCGTCGCGGCGACGAGCGGCTTCTCGTCGAGCGGGGGCAGCGTCGTGCCCACCATGCCGGCGATGGCGCCCGCCGCGTTCGCCATGATCCGCGCCGACACGCGGTTGACGCCCGAGATGTCGACGACGGAGTACATCATCGTCACGTCGACGGCGCCGACGTAGGGTCGGGTGTCGCCGGATGCGAGCGTCGAGACCATCAACTTCGGGACGCCGACGGGCAGCGCCCGCATCGCGCGCGTCGCAATCGACGATCCCCCGGATCCCCCGAGTGCCAGGATCCCGTCGAGGCGTCCCTCTGCGTGCAGGCGTTGCACGACGGCTTCTGCACCGGCGGCCATTGCCGCCACTGCGGCTCCGCGATCGCCCTCGGCGGCGAGCTGCGCGGTCTCCGCACCCGCGGCGCGCGCCACCTCCTCGCGCGGGATGTCCGGCTCGACTTGCGGCTCGTGCACGCCGGCATCGACGAGCAGGACGTCGACGCCGTGCTCGCGGAGGCGGTCGCGCAGGAAGGCGTACTCGCGACCCTTCGTGTCGAGCGTGCCCAGGAGGACGACGGTCGCCATCGACTCAGGCGCTCTCGGCGAGGGGCTCGACGCCGAGGTAACGCCGCTGCAGCTCCGGGTCGCCCAGGAGCTCCGCGGCGCTCGTCTCCGCGGCGATCGAGCCGGCGACCATGACGAGCTGGCGCTCGGCGATCGCGGTCGCCACGCCGAGGTTCTGCTCGATCAGGAGGATCGCGAGCCCCTCCTGCTCCAGGGCTCGGAACGTGTCCACCAGCTGCTCGATGATCATGGGGGCAAGACCTTCCGACGGCTCGTCCATGACGAGCAGCGTCGGATTCGTGAGCAGCGCACGGGCGATCGCGAGCATTTGCTGCTCGCCGCCCGAGAGCTCGGCACCTCCGTTCCGCCGACGTTCGTTGAGACGGGGAAAGAGGTCGTACACGTCTCGGATCGACCATCGGCGCGACCGGCCGCGCGGCGCGATCATCCGGAGGTGCTCGTCGACCGAGAGCGACGGGAACAGCCGTCTGCCCTGCGGGACATAGCCGATGCCGAGCTTCGCGACCTTGTACGACGCGAGCCCGACGAGCTCCCGGCCCTTGTAGCGGATCGAGCCGGTCACATGCGCGGGCGGCAACCCGAGGATGGCGTTGCAGAGCGTCGTCTTCCCCATGCCGTTGCGGCCGATGATCGAGGTCGCGCCGCCCGCAATCTCGAACGACACGTCCTCGAGCGCCTGCGCGCGTCCGTAGTACGCGCTGACGCCGTCGACCGAAAGGAAGGCCTCAGCCATGGCCGCCGTTCCCGCGACCGAGATAGAGGTCGTGGACCGTTTGGTTGGCACGGATCTCGTCCGGCGTCCCCTCGACGATCACACGGCCGTCGTGCATCATCGTGACCCGCTGCGCGACCCGAAGCGCGACGTCCATGTCGTGCTCGATGAGGATCAGCGTGATCGACGGGTCCAGCTGAAGCAGGAGCTCGGTCAGCGCGACACGCTCGCCTCGGGAGAGACCGGAAGCCGGCTCGTCGAGCATCATCAAGGCCGGATCGACGGCGCGCGCCATCGCAACCTCGAGCTGACGCTGCTCGCCGTGTGAGAGAGATCCGACGAGCGTCCCGCAGCGGTCCTGAAGTCCGACGGTGCGTGCGAGCTCGCGCGCACGTTCGCGAAGCGCACCGTCACGTCCCGGCAGCACGACGGGACGGAGATGTCCCGTCTTCACGCCGAGAAGCCCAAGGTAGATGTTGTCCTCGACCGACAGGCCGAGGAAGAGTCGCGACTTCTGGTACGTCCGTCCCATGCCGAGCTTCGCGCGCGCGCGCGCCGGCAGGTCCGTGATGTCGTACCCCTGGAACTCGATCGTCCCGGACGTCGGAGTCGTGTCGCCCGAGATGACGTTGAAGAGCGTTGTCTTACCGGCGCCGTTCGGGCCGAGGATCGCGCGCCTCTCGCCGTGAGCGACGTCGAGGTCGACGTCGCTCACGGCATGGAGGCCGCCGAACCGCCGGCCGACCCCACGCAGACGAAGGATCGGCTCGGCGTGCTCGGCTGTTGGTGCCTGGGTCACGCCTCTACGGGCTGACCTTCGGATGCTGGGTCTTCCCGATCCATGGCAGGCTTCGCTTGACGCACGGCGGGAAGTTGCGGCCGGGCGGAGGCGTCGACGACGAGAACGTGCCGCCGAACGTCTGGTCGACATTCGGGATGTATCCCACCGTCTTGACCGCCAGCTTCCCGTCCTTCAGGTAGAGCTGCTGGTAGTAGACGGGGATGATCCCCTGGTTGTTCTTGTCGAGTCGGATCGGCCCGTACGCGGTCGGCAGCACGGCCCTCTTGACAGCGGCCTGGAGCTTCTTCTGGCCGCCGGAGAGGTCGCCCTTCACGGCCTGCAGGCCCTTGATCAGGCCCCACGTGTTGATGAAGTAACCGAACGTGAACGTCGAGGAGGCCTGCGGAGCGGCCGCCCCGAACGGCGGGATCGTCTTGAACCACTTGCCGATGATGCGGTTCGAGTACTGCTTGGCCGCGGGTGTCGCGAGGTCGCCGGCCGTGCCGGCTCCGCCCGCATACGCACCGGCGACGCGCGACGACAGCTGCTCGAACTGCCCCGGCGTGCCCCAGAACAGGTTGCCGATGAACTTCTTGCCGTCGATCGGCCCGTGCGCGGCCTCGTACGCCTTCAGGAACGGGATGAGGCCCGCACCTCCGACCGCCACGAACGTGCCGTCGACGTTCGTCGGCATCTGCTGCGCATACGACGAGTAATCCGTCGTGTTGAGCGGCGGGTACACGCGCTTCGTCACCTTGCCGCCCACGCCGCAGAACTCGGCGACGAAGCCGGCCGCCGACGTCCAGGCGAAGCTGTAGTCGTCGGCGACGACCGCAGCCGTCTTCCAGCCGAGCTTG
>DASSGL010000124.1:0-10931 GCA_035693525.1 Gaiellaceae bacterium
TCGTGCGCACGTGCTCGGGCAGCGACCGCTCGGACCACGAGAGCTCGAGGTCGAGCGTCGCATACAGCTCGTCCTGGGTGACGGCCACGCACCGAGGACTTCTCTAGGGCGGAGGAAACTCCTTGCAGCTCACTCGGGCAGGAGCCCACCCGGATACCGCGAGTCCACGAGCGGGCCGAACTTCGCATACTCCTGACCCGCGTTCGTCGTCTCCGCCTCGACGCTCGCCCCGTGCTTGGCGGCAGTCGCGTCGACCGGATACGTAGCGCCGCCGCCCCCGAGACGTCCGCCGACCGCAAGCACGAATGCGCCTTCGCCGGCTGCGACGATGACGTGCGGCACATCGCGCGGGCAGTGCACGTAGTCCCATCGACGCAGCGGGCGCTCTTCGCCCTCGACGATCAACACCGCCTCGCCGCCCAGCATGAGGAAGCCTTCCTGATGCGGCTCGTAGTGATAGATGGCGATCGGCTTCCCGGGCGGGAGGAAGTTCAGGTTGAAGCCGACCTCGGGGAACTGCTCGTCCCCTTCGAAGTTGCAGTACCAGCCCATCTCGTTCGACAACCAGTGTGCGTCCTGCGCGTTCAGGACGTACCAGCCGTCGCTCTCGGGCGCGAGCCACCCTCCCTCCCCCTCGACGAGCCGTGCCTCGGGCATACGGACTGATCCTATTGGTTGGCGCAAGCACCGGAATCCGCTCGCGCGTAGTCCGGTGCGCGCAAAGACCCCTGAAGGCGTCCGCGTTCGCGGCCGCTGGGCTTGATGCTTCGCATCAAACCCGCGCGCCGGCGTCAGAACGCGTCCGGCAGCCGCTCGAGCCGGCCGTCCTGCACCGTGACGACGTCGAACGCGACCTGAAGACGGGCGAGCTCGGGACGCGCGGCGAGCCATGCCCGCGCCGCACGGCGCACGCGACGCTGCTTCTCGGCGGTGACCGCTTCGGCCGGTTCGCCGTATCGCGGGCCTCTTTTCTCCTTCACCTCGACGAAGCGCACCGAGCGCCCACGGCGCACGATGAGGTCGACCTCGTTGCCGGCCGCCCAGACGTTCGTGCCGAGGATGCGCCAGCCGCGCAGCCTGTACCAGCGCGCCGCGCGCCGCTCCGCCCCGTTCAAGCCCTACTGGTAGCAGAGCGCCTGGAAGCTCAGGCGGTGCACGGCCGAGGGCCCCCGTTGGCGGACGACGGCGGAGTGCCCGGGCGTGATGTACCCGACGTGCTGCGCGAAACCGTACGCGGGATAGAGCGCGTCGAGCCTGCGCATCAAGCGGTCACGCGTCACCTTCGCGACGATCGATGCCGCAGCGATCGCCGCGCTCTTCGTGTCGCCGTCGACGACGGCCGTGTGCTCGGGTGCCTGAGGACCCAGCCGGAAGCCGTCCACGAGGCACGCCTCCGCCGGAGGTGAGAGCGCCTGCAGCATCGCGCGCAGACCCGCGAGGTTGGAACGATGAAGCCCGTTGCGGTCGATGTCGCCCGGCGGGATGACGCGCACGGCCACCCTCTCGGCGCACGCGAAGACGGCGTGGTAGAGCTCCTCGCGCTGCTCGGGAGAGCACTGCTTGGAGTCGTTCAGGTAGGTGAGCGGACGCACGCGGTGCTCCTTCAGGCACGCGTAGTCGAGCAGGACTCCGGCGACGACGAGTGGGCCTGCGAGAGAACCGCGCCCCGCCTCGTCCGTCCCGGCGACGAACCGCGCTCCGAGCCTGCGGTCGAACTTGAGGAGCCTCTGCCCGGTCCGCTTCATCGCGGCCCGAGCCTACCGAACGGGTCAGCCGGCGACTATTCGCCTGCGGGGGCACCGGCCGGCTGGGGCTCGCCCTCAGCGACCGCGCCCTCGGCGGCCTCGATGTCGGGGCCGTCCGCCTCGACGGCCTCGGCCGCGGTCTCCTCGGCCTCGACCTCGTCGGCCTGGGCCTCCTCCTGCGCGGCCGCCTCCTGGGCGGCGATGTCGGCGGCCGAGCCGTGGCCGTAGCGCTTCTCACGCACACGCGCCTTCTTGCCGACGCGTCCGCGCAGGTAGTAGAGCTTCGCACGGTTCACGTCGCCCACGGCCTGCACCTCGATCTTCTCGATCTTCGGCGAATGGAGCGGGAACGTCCGCTCCACGCCGACCCCGAAGGACTGCTTCCGCACGGTGAAGGTCTCCCTGGCGCCCGAGCCCTGCCGCTTGATCACGATGCCCTCGTAGACCTGGACGCGGCGTCGCTGGCCCTCGATGACCTGGAAGTGGACCCGGACCGTGTCCCCCGCCTTGAACCGGGGCAGCTTGCGCAGCTGGGCGCGCTCGATCGAATCGATGACGTTGCTCATGGAAGGAGGGCCCGGCGGGCCGAGCGGCCAGGTTAGCGGAAACCGATCCGGTTCGGCGGCCAATAGACGAAGAAGACCTCGCCGATGATGTTCTTCCGCGGCACCGTTCCCCAGGCGCGCGAGTCGCACGACTGCTGACGGTTGTCGCCCATGAAGAAGTAGTGGTCGGGCTGGACGCGCGGCCAGGAGCGCGCCGGCTCGTGGTCGCGCCGGCCCGGCTTCAGGTACGGCTCGTTCAGCAGCTTGCCGTTGATGTACACGTATCCGTCCCGCTCGCTCACGACGTCGCCCGGGAGCCCGATCAGACGCTTGACGAACGTCCCGCCCGCACCGCAGCGGATCGCGGCCTCGGGCGGCGTCTTGAAGACGATGATCTCGCCGCGCCTCGGATCGCGGAAGTGGTAGATGAACCGGTTTGCGAGGACGCGATCGCTGAACCGCGCCTCGCAGCCGAGCCCCGGCCTCGCACAGTGGAGCGTCGGCTCCATCGAGGACGACGGGATCCGGTACGGGTTGACGACCCAGGCCTTGAGCGCGAAGACGATGAGGACCGCGCCCGCGATCGTGAAGATCCAGTCGAGGACGACACGCGTGGAACGCGGCAGGTTCGGGAAGAGACGGCCGAGCGGGTCCTTCACCGCACGTGCTCCCGCCGCCACGCGTCGATCTTCCCGTGGTCTCCCGAGAGCAGCACGTCGGGCACGCTCCAGCCGCGGAACTCGGCCGGCCGCGTGTAGTGCGGGTACTCGAGCCCGCCGCCGAGCTCCTCGCTGAAGCTCTCGAGCTCACCCGATCCTTCCGCGAGCGCACCGGGGAGGCGGCGCGCGACCGCGTCCAGGAGCACCATCGCCGGCAGATCGCCGTTCGAGAGGACGTACGGGCCGATCGAGACCGCCTCGGTCGCGAGGTGCTCGACGATCCGCTCGTCGAAGCCCTCGAAGCGCGCCGAGAGGAACGTCACCTCGTCCTCGGCGGCGAGCCCCTCGACGATCGCCTGCGTCAACCCACGGCCCTGCGGCGAGAGCGCGACGACCCGCCGGGGCAGCGCATCGCCGTACACGGCATCGAGCGCGGCCGCGACGACGTCGACGCGCAGCACCATGCCCGATCCGCCGCCGTACGGCTCGTCGTCGACCTGGCCGGCACGGAGCGGCGTCGTGTCGCGGTAGTTGAAGAGACGGAGCTCGAGCTCCGTGCCGAGCACGGCGGCGACCGGCCGTTGCTCGGTGAGCCACGCAAACGCATGCGGGACGAGGGTGAAGACGTCGATTCTCATTCGGGGTCTGCGAAACCAGGCGCTACGACGATTCGACCGCTCTCGAGGTCCACCTCCCGCACGCAGGATTCGACGAGCGGCAACGCCAGGCCCGAATCGAGCTCGAGGACGTCGTTCGCAGGGTAGTCGAGCACATCTGACACCCGCCCCAACATCCGTCCGCCCTCCTCCTCGACCGCGAGCCCGAGAAGCTGGAATGCGTAGTACTCGTCGTCGCCGAGGGGCGGCAGGCTCGCGCGGGGGACCGCGAGCTCGCCGCCTCGCGGAACCCGGCGCTCGAGCCGGATCACGGGACGGCCCTGCGAGCCGCGCTTCGAGGCGACGATCTTCAGCGGCTCGCCGTCGGCGTACACGGTTGCGCCGGCGGCAAAGGCATCCGGGCGCGTGCTCGGCCCCTCGACGAAGAACGATCCGTCGAGCCCGTGCGGACGGCCGACGCGCCCGATGGGGACGAGGTCATCGGCCGACGGCACGAGTCTCGAAGAACGCGACCGCTTCCTCCCGGGTCGCCGACGGCCACTCGAATGGGTAGTCGCCCGTTTCGAGCTCGTACGGCGTTCGACGATGCTCGACGCCGGGCCCGAGCAACGTCCAGTACGCCCCTGGCTCGTCCTCGTAGGGCATGCCGACGCTCCCGGAGTTGACGACGCGGACGCCGCCGATCGTGCGCTCGAACTGGGTGTGGGTATGTCCGCACACGACGAGATCGGCGCCGACCGCGAACTGGTCGGCGATGTCGGCCTCGGGCGTCCGCTCCGTGAAGATGTCGACGTCGTTCAGAGGCGTCGCGTGGCAGAAGAGCACGTGACCGACGCCTTCGACGTCGAGATCGAGTGTCGGCGGGAGCTCGTGCAGCCATGCGATCGTCGTCGGGTCCAGTCGTCCGCGCAGCCATTCCATCGTCTCCGGCGGTGCGAGCCCCGGCTCGCCGAGCGTCAGCTCGCGGTCGGCGTTGCCGCGGATCCACAGCGCACGCTCGCCGAGCGGGCGCAACCGGTCGACCGTCTCTCGAGGAAATGGGCCCGCTGCGACGTCTCCGCCGACGAGGATGCGCGCGTCGTCGGGGACATCTTCGAGCACGGCCTCGAGCGCACGGATGTTTCCGTGCACGTCGTAGAGCGCCGCGACCCTCAACCCACGATCTCGAGCTGCAGCCGCCGGCCCGCACCGGGGCCGCCGGCGCGAACGACGGTACGGAGGGCGCGCGCGATGCGGCCCTGCCGTCCGATCACCTTGCCGACGTCACCCTCGGCGACGTGCAGGCGAAACACGAGCGTCCCGTCGTCACCTTCCACCTGCTCGACGCGCACCGCGTCCGGATCGTCGACGAGCCGGCGCGCGAGCTCCTCGAGCAGCTCCTGCACGCTTACCTCGAGATGCCCTTGGTCTTCAGCAGGCGGCTGACCGTCTCGGTCGGCTGAGCACCGTTGGAGAGCCACTTCCGCGCCTTCTCCTCGTCGACCTCGATGAGCGAGGGATCGTGCTGCGGGTTGTAGCGCCCGATGATCTCGATGAACTTGCCGTCGCGCGGCGAGCGCGAGTCGGCGGCCACGATGCGGTAGATCGGGTTCTTCTTCGATCCGATCCGCGTCAGTCTCAACTTCACTGCCATTCGGTTACCTCTTCGCTTTTCTCTTTTTTCGCTTGCTTCCGGACTTGCGGGTGGCGCTCGGGCGGGGCTTTCCGCTCGGCGCGCCGCCCGGCATGGTGCCTGAAACGCCCGGCAGGGCGGGCATCTTGCCCGAGCCCATCGTCTTCATCATCTTGGCCATCTGCTTCCGCGCCTCGATCAGCTGGTTGACGCGCTCGACGGTCGTGCCCGAGCCGGCGGCGATGCGCTTGCGGCGCGAGCCGTCGATCACGTGCGGGACGCGGCGCTCGTGCGGGGTCATCGAGAGGATGACGGCCTCGACGCGTGCGAGTTCCTTCTCGTCGACCTGGTCGAGTCCCTCGAGCTGCTTCCCGAGCCCGGGGATCATCTTCAGCACGCCCTGAAGCGGACCCATCCGGCGGAGCATCTTGTAGCTCTTCAGGAAGTCGTCGAACGAGAACTCGCCGGCCATCATGCGCCGCTCGAGCTCTTCCTTCTCGTCGTCGGCGACGGCGGCCTCGGCGCGCTCGATGAGCGTCAGCACGTCGCCCATCCCGAGGATGCGGCCGGCCATCCGGTCGGGGTGGAACCACTCGAGGGCATCGAGCCGCTCGCCGACCGACGCGAGCTTGATCGGCTTCCCCGTGACCGCCTTGACCGACAGCGCCGCGCCGCCGCGTGCGTCGCCGTCGAGCTTCGTCATGAGGACGCCGTCGAAGTCGATGCGCTCCTGGAACGCCTTCGCGACGTTCACCGCCTCCTGGCCCGTCATCGCGTCGAGCACGAGCAGCACGTTCGTCGGCTTCGCCTCGCGCCGCACGGCCGCCAGCTCTTCCATCAGCGGCTCGTCGACGTGCAGGCGCCCCGCGGTGTCGAGGATGACGACGTCACGGCCGTCCTCGCGCGCGCGCTCGATGCCGGTGCGCACCGCGCGAACGGGATCCTTCCGCTCGTCCGTGTACACGGGGACTCCGACCTGCGCGCCGAGCTGCACGAGCTGGTCGATCGCCGCGGGCCGCTGCAGGTCGGCGGCGACGAGCGCGGGCTTGCGGCCGTCGCCCTTCAGGAGTAGCGCGAGTTTCCCGGCCGCGGTCGTCTTTCCGGAGCCCTGGAGCCCGGCGAGCAGGATGGTCGTCGGTGGACGCTGCGAGAACGCGATCTGGGAGGAGCCGGAGCCCATGAGCTCCGTGAGCTCCTCGTGCACGATCTTCACGACCTGCTGCCCCGGCGTCAGCGACTTCTGCACGTCCGCGCCGAGAGCCCGCTCCCGCACGTGCGCCACGAACTCCTTGACGACGTCGAAGTTGACGTCTGCCTCGAGCAGTGCGAGCCGGACCTCGCGCATCGCGCGCGAGATCGCCTCGTCGTCGAGCGTGCCGCGACCACGCAGGTCGCCGAGGGCCGCCTGGAGCTTGTCGGCGAGGGTGTCGAACATCGCGGGCCAGTGTACTGGCGGCCGCCGGCGGGATAGGCGCGGGCTCCCGGTTCGGCGAAACCGAAGACCGGTCGAACGGGTAGAACCGGTGACATGCGCCTTTTCGTCGCGCTCGTCGCCGCTGCTGCCGTCGTCTGCGTCGGCGCGGCGCCGACGGAATCTCAGGGGAACGGCGTCAAGGTGCTGCAGTTCGTCTACCGGTCACACACGGGCGCGAGCCGGGTCGCCTACCTCGTGCTGCCCGCATGGTACGGGCAAGATCGGCATCCGGCGCTGCCGACGGTGATCTCTCCGCATGGCCGCGGCGTCAGTGGGTCGTACAACCTCCGCTTCTGGGGCGCGCTGCCGGCACGCGGCCCCTTCGCCCTGATCTCGCCGGACGGACAGGGACGACGGCTGCCGTTCTACTCCTGGGGCTATCGCGGCCAGATCGACGATCTCGCGCGCATGCCCGCGCTCGCGCGGCGCGCGTTCCCATGGCTTCGACTCGACGATCGCCGCGTGTACGGCATCGGCGACAGCATGGGCGGGCAGGAAGTCCTGCTCCTCGCCGCGCGGCGCGATGTGCGGCTCGCCGGCGTCATCGCGCTGGATCCGGTCACGGACATGTCGGCTCGGTACCGAAAGTGGTTCGTCACGCCAGGGGAGGAGAAGCTGCCGGCGAAGGCTCGAGTCGAGATCGGCGGCACGCCCGCCCGCTCGCCTGCGGCGTACGCGGCGCGAAGTCCGGGGACGTACGTGCGTGCAATTGCGCGGAGCGGCGTGCCGATCCAATTGTGGTGGAGTCACCGCGACTCGGTCGTCACCGACCAGGCGCAGGAGACCGGAGCGTTCTACGACCGGCTGATCGCCATCGCGCCGTCGGCGCCTGCGCAGGAGATCGTGGGGTACTGGGAGCACGCACACGAGATGCATCCGGAGACACAGCTGCCCGCGGCGCTCGCGTGCTTCGGTCTCGTCCCGCGCGACGGCATTCAGGTTCCGGCGTACGAGCGGCACGCGAACGCCACGATCGAGGAGCTTCCGCCGGAGCGCATGGCTCCACCGGTCGCGCTGACGAGCGAGTTCTGCGGGCGAGCGGGCTGAACGCGTCGACGCGCACGCGTCACGCGCTCGCGACTGCGCTATGCGTCTATAGAGACATGTCGTGGTGTCAGACACCACGCTCTTGTGGCACATCGTTCGCCCCGCTCTGCAGGGAGCACCGAATGCCCAGTCAACGCCGACACGTCCGCACCGGCGATGCCCCGGTGTCAGACACCTTTAAGAAACGCTTGGAAAACGGGTGATGTCCTGAGGGGACGACGCCCTTCGACCTACACGATCAGGTGCCGCCGACGAGGGCGCGGGCGAAGTCTTGCGCGTCGAAGGGTCGCAGGTCGTCGAGCTTCTCCCCCACGCCGACGAGCTTCACCGGCAGGCCGAGCTCGTAGGCGATCGGAAGCGCGACGCCCCCTTTCGCCGAGCCGTCGAGCTTCGTCAGCGCGACGCCCGTGACGTGCGCGGTCTCGCCGAAGAGGCGCGCCTGCTGCAACCCATTCTGGCCCGTCGTCGCGTCGACGACCAGCAGCGTCTCGTGCGGCGCGCCGGGGAGCTTTCCCTCGATCACACGTCGAACCTTCGCGAGCTCCTCCATCAGGTTCGTCTGCGTGTGCAGTCGTCCCGCGGTGTCGACGATGACGACATCGAGCCCGCGCGCCTGCGCCGCGTCGATCGCGTCGTAGGCGACCGCGGCCGGGTCGCCTCCGCGGGCAGAGCCGACGAAGTCGGCGCCCGCCCGCTCCGCCCAGATCTCGAGCTGCTCCTCGGCGGCGGCGCGGAACGTGTCGGCAGCCGCGACGACGACAGACCGGCCGTGCTCCGAAAGCTTCGACGCGAGCTTGCCGATCGTCGTGGTCTTGCCGGTGCCGTTGACGCCGACGACGAGGATCACCGCCGGCTCGTGCTGCACGTCGAGGGTCGACGGCTCGCCGAAGAGGGCTGCGACCTCCTCCGCGAGCGCGTCGGTCAGGCTCGTGAGGTCGCCGCGCGCCTCGAGCCGCTGCACGAGCTCGGCCGTCGTGGGCACGCCGACATCGCCCATGATGAGGGCCTCCTCGAGCCGCTCCCAGTCCGCCTCATTCCCGGGATCGAAGGCCGCCGCCGCCAGCTCGCCGGTGAGCGCGCGCCGCGACTTCGAGAGCGAGTCGCGCAGGCGCGAGAACATGCCCGTCCGCTCCGCGTCGGGCTCGGGGGAGGCATTCGCCTCCCCCAGCAGCTGCGCCCAGCTCCTCGCCATCGCGCCGGACGATAGTCAGACCGCCCGTTGGTAGACGCGGAAGGCCCGCGTCGCGAGCACGGCACACACGAGGACGAGGGCCACGAGAAACACGGACCGCGTCCCGACGAGGGCCCAGTCCGTGCCGGCAGCCCGCGATGCCGTCACGGCCCAGTTGACGGGGTTGAAGCGCGCGACTCCCTGGATCCAGCCGGGAAGCAGGTTCGCGGCCATCATCCCGGACGAGAGGAACGTCGCCGGCAAGACGACGAACTGCACGGCTCCGATCAGCGTCTCCTCCTGCCGCGCGACGAGCGCGAGCCCATCCGAGAGCGCCGTCACCGCCCCGCCGAGCAGCGACGCGAGGGCGAGCATGAGCAGCACCGACGAAGCCGAGAAGCGCGCACCGACAGCGAACGCGAGCCCGATGATCACGAGCGACTGGATCAGGATCACGACGATGCTGTGCAGGATCCCGGCCGCGATCAGCGAGCCGCGCCACACCGGCGAGACGACGAAGCGGTCCATGATCCCGCGCTCGAGCGCGTTGATGATCGACATCCCGTGCCATCCCGCCGAGAAGAGCGCGCTCATGACGACGATTCCCGGCGTCAGGAACTCGACGTACGAGCCGCCGTGGAAGCCCGGGATGTCGACGACGCGCTTGAACATCGCGCCGAAGAGGAGCAGCCAGATGATGGGTTGCACGATCGTGATCGCGACGAACCACGGCTGCCTCCAGATCGCATAGAGCTGACGCACGGTGAGCGCGAGGGTCTGTCGCAAGACGAGCCTCATGCCGCCTCCCTTTCCTTGTCGGCATCGCCGAACGACCGCCCGGCGTGGCGCAGATACACGTCGTCGAGCGACGGCCTCGCGACCGTCGCGGAGACGACCGGCACGCCGGCCGACTCGAGCGCGGCGAGAACGGCCGGCACCGCACGGGCCCCTTCCTGCGAGCGCGCGCGCAGCATGCGACCGTCGAGCGTCGGCTCGGCGAGCCCCGGCACGCGCTCGAGGGCCGCGAGCGCACCGTCGACGTGACCGTTCAGCTCGACGACGAGTGCGTCGCCGTGCAGCTCGCTCTTCAGCTCGTCGGGCGTGCCCGCCGCGACCACCCGGCCGCGGTCGACGATCGCGAGCTGCGCCGCGAGACGGTCGGCCTCCTCGAGGTAGTGCGTCGTCAGCAGCACGGTGACGCCTTCCTCGTGTGCAAGCCGCGAGATCTCGGCCCACATCTCGGCTCGCGCCTCCGGGTCGAGCCCCGTCGTCGGCTCGTCGAGGAACAGGACGCGCGGACGGTGCATGAGCCCCGCGGCGACGTCGAGTTTGCGCTGCATCCCGCCCGAGTACGTGCGTACGAGCCGGGACGCCGCCTCGGTGAGCCCGAAGCGCGCGAGGAGCTCGTCCGCCCGCGCACGTACGCGCTGCCTCGGCATGCCGTACAGGTCGCCCTGCAGGACGAGATTCTCGCGGCCGGTCGCCTCCGGGTCGACGCCGAGCTTCTGGCCCACGACGCCGATCGCGCGACGCACCGACTGCTGCTCCCGCAGGACGTCGAAGCCGGCGACGCGGGCCTCGCCGGAATCCGGCGCGGTCAGCGTGGTCAGGATCTTCACGGTCGTCGACTTCCCGGCGCCGTTCGGGCCGAGCAGGCCGAAGATCGTCCCCTGCTCCACCTCGAACGTGACGCCGTCGAGCGCCCGCACGCCCTTCGGATACGTCTTGACGAGGCCTCTCGCCGTGATTGCCGAATCCATCGTCACCTCCTACACTTAGCTTGATCGGTAATTATCTTAATCATCGAACTATTTGAATGTCAAGAGAACAGCTCTTCTACGAGACCCTCGGCCTCATCCGCCGCAACCAGGTGCTGACCCAGATGCTCGACGAGGCCGCAGCCGCCTACCTCGGGATCAACTCGACCGACGCGCGGGCGGTCGACGTGATCGACCAGCACGGACGGATCACGGCCGGGGAGCTCGCGCGAGAGCTCCGGCTCTCGACCGGCGCCGTGACGACGCTCGTCGACCGCCTCGAGCGCGCGGGCCTCGCGCGCCG
>DASSGL010000125.1:0-4636 GCA_035693525.1 Gaiellaceae bacterium
CAGGATCGAACGCGGCTCGTCGTCCCGAACGAGAAGCTGGCCTCGGATACCATCCTCAACTCCACGATTCGCGGCCGGGAGACGTTCGCAGAAATCACCGTGCAGGTTCCGCTTTCCGCCGACGTCGGCGCCGCGGTCGACGGGCTCCGTGAGGAGGTCGCCGGCGAGCGCGATGCGTCCGTCTACGTGAGCGCGCTCGACGCGAGCGCGATCCTCACCGTGCGTGCAGCCGCGCGTGACGAAGACGATGCCGAGCGGCTCGAGCGCGAGCTGCGCGTACGAGCGCACGGCCGGCTGCTGGCCCTGGGCGTCTGGGCGTGACCTCGTCGCGCCCCACTCGCGGCCGCCGGACTTCCGATCCGGGCGGCAATCGCCGCCAGCGCAAGCGTCGCCGCCAGACACGCAAGCGCCGCTCGCGGCGCGCGCTGCTCGTTGCCGCCCTCATCGGAATTCCCCTCGTCGCGATCATTGCCGGCACCGTCGGGGCGACTGCGGTATTCGGCTCGCGCTGCGATCTCAACTCCCTCACACCCGTCGCCGTCGGACAGAACTCGTTCGTCTATGCCGCCGACGGGAGCGAGCTCGGCGTCATCCCGGCCGAGCGCAACCGCACGCCGGTGACGCGCGCTCAGATAAGTCCATGGGTCCCCAAGGCCACGGTGGCGATCGAGGACAGACGCTTCTATTCGCACGGAGGCGTCGACCCGGTCGGCATCGCCCGCGCGGTCGTCGCGGACATCCGTGCCGGCAAGGTCGTGCAGGGCGGCTCGACGATCACCCAGGAGCTCGTTCGCAACCTCTACCTCTCGCGCGAGCGGACACTCAAGCGCAAGCTCATCGAGGCCTGCCTCTCGATCAAGCTTTCGCGCCAGTGGTCGAAGGACGCGATCCTCACCGCCTACCTGAACCAGGTCTTCTACGGCAATCACGCGTACGGCATCGAGGCGGCGGCGGAGACGTACTACTCGCGGAAGGCCAAGGACCTCACGCTCGATCAGGCAGCGCTCCTCGCCGGCCTCCCGCAGGCGCCCTCGAGCTACGACCCGTTCCGGAACCCGACTGCCGCGCGAGAGCGCCGCAACGAGGTTCTGAGAGCGATGCTCGTGAACGGCGACATCACTTCGACGGAGCTCGCACGCGCGAAGGCACAGCGCGACCTGGGCCTGAAGCCCGGAAAGCGTTTCAACCGCATCCGTGAGCCGTACTTCTTCGGCTACGTCCAGGAGCTGCTTCAGAAGGAGTACGGCTCGAACACCGTGCGAGAGGGCGGCCTCAAGGTCTACACGACAATCAATCCCGGCTTGCAGCGCGCGGCGCAGGCCGCGATCACGCACGTGCTGACCGAGCCGACGGACCCGGCGTCGGCGTTGATCTCGATCGACCCGCGCACTGGCGCGATCAAGGCGATGGCCGCGGTCTCGCCGAGCCGCCGGCACAACCAGTACAACTTCGCGACGAGCGCAAGGCGCCAGCCCGGCTCGACCTTCAAGGCGATGACGCTCACCGCCGCCGTGGCTCGGGGCATGGACCCCTTCCACACGTCGTACCTCTCGGCGCCGCTGATCTACAACCCCGATCCGGCGGGCACGTGCGAGAACAAGATCGCGTGGTGCGTCCAGACGTACGAGCACACCTACCACGGGGTCGAGTCGGTCGCGAGTGCAACGGTGCAATCGGACAACACGGTGTTCGCACGCCTTGCCCTCGACGTCGGGCCCGAGAACATCGTCTCGATGGCGCGCAAGCTCGGCATTCGCACGTCGCCGCTGAAGCCGTTCCCGTCGATCACGCTCGGGACGGAGACCGTCACACCGCTCGAGCTCGCATCTGCCTACGCGACGCTCGCATCCGGCGGCGTCTATTCGAAGCCGATGGCGATCACGAAGGTCGTGCTCCCGAACGGCAAGGTCGACACCGACGCCGGCTGGGGCCAGTCGAAGCGGGAGCGCGTGATCCCGGATTGGGTCGCGTCGACCGTCACCCAGGTGCTCGAGCAGAACATGCTGTACGGGACCGGTCGCGGGGCGCACGTGTACAACCACACCGACGCCGGCAAGACCGGCACGACCGACAATTACGCCGACGCCTGGTTCTCGGGCTACACGCCCCGTCTCGTCGCGACCGTGTGGATGGGCTATCCGCAGGGCGAGATTCCGATGCTGAACGTGCACGGAATCACCGTCTCCGGCCCCACATTCCCGGCGCAGATCTGGCACCTGTACATGGACACGGCGATCGGCAATCGCGCAGACGTGCCGTTCCCGCCCGCGCGGACCGACCCAGTGTGGACGTCGTGGCGCGGCCAGTACCAGTACAGCGGCGCGTACGGCTCCGGCTACTCGTCGAGCGGCTACTCGTCGAGCTCCTCGGGGTCGGGCTCGTCCGGGTCGGGCTCGTCCGGCACGCCGACGAGCGGGACGACGACCGCCGCACAGACTCATGCGACGCGCACGGCGCCCGCCCCGCAGCCTGCCACGACCGCAACGCCGGCACCGACGACGCCTCCGCCTGCGGTTACCACCGCGGAGACGCCCCCGCCCACGGTCGCGCCGTAGCTACGGCAGCGTCGCGGTCTCCCCGGTTGTCGTCACCGGCGCGGTCGTCGGAGCGGTCGTCGTGGTCGGCTCGCTGGTCGTCGTCGGGGCAGTCGTGGTGGGAGCGGTCGTGGTGGGGGCCGTGGTCGTCGGCGCGGTCGTCGTCGTTGCCGGCCTGGTCGTCGTCGTGGTCTGCGCCGTCGTCGTCGGCGCGGTCGTGGTGGCGGCGGTCGTCGAGGGAGCCGTCGTCGTTGCCGGCTGCGTCGTATGGGGCTGGGACGTGGGCGCTGTGACCGGAGCTGTGTCGCCCGGCGAGCTGGACGAGCGCGTGACCTCGTAGGCGAGCGCGCCGCCGGCGAGCGCGAGGACGAGAAGCGCCGCGACCAGGATCGGAACGCGGCTTCGCCGCGGCGGCGGCCGTTCAGTCCGGGTTGCGTCGGTCATGCCTGCCGGTGCCGGGCGCGGCAGCACTGCGGTCTCGGCCTCGGCCGGGGGGGCTGCCGCCGCGTCGGCGGCCGACGCGATGCCGAGCGCAGCAAGCAGTGCGGCGCCGTCTGCGGGCCGATCCCGGGGGTCCTTCGCGAGAGCCGCGGTCGCGGTTTCCTCGAGAACCGGCGGAGCGTCGGTCCGGAACGCCGAGATGGGCGGCGGCGGTTCGTCCCGGTGTTGCACCACGAGTCGCAGCGGGTCGTCCGATTCGAACGGGAGGCGCCCCGTCAGCATTCGGAAGAGGATGACCCCGAACGAGTAGACGTCGCTCGTCGCGGTCGCCGGCTCGCCGGCGGCCTGCTCGGGTGAGATGTAGGCGGCGGTGCCGAGCACGGTGCCCGCCTCGGTCAGCGTCCCATCGCCCGCAGCGAGACGTGCGATGCCGAAGTCCGCGAGCTTCGGCCGTCCCTCCTCGTCGAAGAGGACGTTCGCGGGCTTCAGGTCGCGGTGGACGACGCCGCGCGCGTGTGCGTGCGCGAGCCCGGCGGCGATCCCGCCGGCGACGGCGTAGCTGTCTTTGTCCGGCAGCGGCCGCGCGGTGCGGAGCCGGTCTTCGAGCGTTCCGCCCGGAATGTACTCGAGCACCATGTACGGCCGGCCGTCCTCCTCGCCGTAGTCGTAGAGCTGGGTCACGTTCGGATGCGCGAGCGACGCGAACGCGCGCGCCTCGCGCTCGAAGCGGGCGGTGTCGGCGTCGGGGGCGAGGAGCTTGATGGCGACAGGCCGGCCGAGCTCGAGGTCGTCGGCGCGCCAGACCTCCGACATGCCGCTGCGCCCGAGGAGCTCGTCGAGCCGGTACCGGCCGGCGATGCGCGTCTCGGGCATGTGGATACGTTATGCGCGCATCGTGTCCGGCCTACTCACGTTCACCGATGCGCAGTCGCTCGTGCTCGAGCGCGTGCGCCCGCTCGCCGCAGAGCCGGTTGCGCTTCGGGAGGCGCTCGGCCGCGTGACCGCGGCGGCCGTGGCGGCGCGCGTCGATCTGCCGCCGTTCCCGAGCTCGGCGATGGACGGCTTCGCGATTCGGAGCGCCGATGTGCCGGGACGTCTGACGATCGCCGGTCGCGCCGCAGCGGGAAGCCCTGCGGAGCGCACGCTCGAGGTGGGCGAGGCGATCGAGATCTCGACCGGCGGCGTCGTCCCGGAAGGCGCGGATGCCGTCGTCCCCATCGAGTACGTTGTCAGCGATGACAACGGAATCGAGGTCGAGCAGGCCGTGGAACCTGGTGCGCACGTTCGTCCGCGCGGCGGCGACGTGGCTGCGGGCGACGACGTCGTTCCCGGCGGCACCCGTGTCGGCCCCGCCCAGCTCGGCGCGCTCGCCGCAGCCGGCGTGTCCGAGCTCTTCTGCGCGCGACGTCCGCGGGTCGCCGTCCTCGCCACCGGCAGCGAGCTCGTCGAGCCCGGCGCTCCGCTCTTGCCCGGTCAGATCTACGAGTCGAACGGGCTCATGCTCGCGGGCGCGCTCGCCGCCACGGGCGCCGACATCGAGACGGTGCCGCCCGTCGCCGACGACGAGTCGGCGCATCGGGAGGCCCTGGGGCGCGGCCTCGCGGCGGACGTCCTCGTCACGTCGGGCGGTGTCTCGGTCGGGCCGCACGATCTCGTGCGGC
>DASSGL010000126.1:0-2945 GCA_035693525.1 Gaiellaceae bacterium
CCGAGCTCATGTCGGTCGCGAGGCAGCGGCTGACGCGCGGCTGGACGCAGGACGAATGCGTGCAGTTCCTGCACCAGGATCGGTGCCCGAAGGAACCCTGAGCACTCCCGCCGATAGGGTGCTCTTCGTGATCGATCCCGTCTCTCTCCTGCAGGAGCTGATCCGCTTCGACACCACGAACCCGCCGGGGAACGAAGAGCCGTGCGTCGCGCACATCGAAGCACTGCTGCGCTCCAACGGGGTCGAGTCGGAGCGCATCGAGCGGACGCCCGGCCGACCGAATCTCGTCGCGCGGCACGCCGGCGCGAACGGCGGCACGCCGCTCCTCCTCTACGGCCACGTCGACGTCGTCACCACGGCCGGCCAGCGGTGGACCCGACCGGCCTTCGGCGGCGACCTCGCGGACGGCTGCGTCTGGGGCCGCGGTGCCCTCGACATGAAGGGCGGCGTCGCGATGTGCGTGGCGGCGTTCCTCGCCGCCCACGAAGCCGGCTCGCCGACGCCGCTCGTCCTGCTCGTCCTGAGCGACGAGGAGAACGGCGGCGACGAAGGCGCCCGCTTCATCGCCGAGCAGCACGCAGATGCGCTCGGAGGGGCGAAGCACGCGCTCGGGGAGTTCGGCGGAGTCACGACGCGGGTCGGTGGGCGGCGTTTCTATCCGATTCAGGTGGCCGAGAAGCAGATGTGCTGGCTCCGCGCGCGCGTTCGGGGCCCGGCCGGACACGGCGCGCTCGGCGTCAAGGGGAGCGCGATGCGCAAGCTCGGCGATGTGCTTCGCACGCTCGACCGCCGGCAGCCTCCCGTACACGTGATCCCGCTCGTGCGCGAGTGGATCGAGCAGATGGCTGCGGCATTGCCGCGTCCGCACGCGCTTGTCCTGCGGCGGCTGCTCGACCCGAGGACCGCCGACCTCGCCGTGCGCGCGCTCGGACCGCGTGGCCGCATCTTCTCGCGCGTGATCCGCAACACGGTCAGCCCGACGATCGTCCACGGCGGCGACAAGATCAACGTGATCCCGAGCGAGATCGAGCTGCAGCTCGACGGGCGGCTCCTGCCGGGCTTCACACCGGACGACCTCATCGCGGAGCTGCACGGCCTCGTCGGCGAGGACGTCGATTTCGAGCTCGTCCGCCACGATCCGGGGCCGCCCGATCCGGATCTGAGCTTCTACGAGCCGCTCGCCCAGATCCTGCGCGAGCTGGACCCGGGCGGCGTGCCGGTGCCGATGCTGCAACCGGGCGTCACCGACGCCCGCTTCCTCAGCCGCGCAGGCGTGCAGACCTACGGCTGGCTGCCGCTGCGCCTCCCTGACGGTTTCGAGGCCACGCCGCTCATCCACAACGCGGACGAGCGAGTACCGGCCGACGCGATCAGGTTCGGCGTCGAGGCGATCGGCCGCGCGATCGAGCGGTACCGCGCTTGAAGCTCCTGGTCCTGGGCGGCAGGAAGTTCCTCGGCCGCCACACGGTCGAGGCGGCTCTCGCCGCAGGTCACGAGGTGACGACGTTCACACGCGGGCTCACGAATCCGCGGCTCTTTCCCACCGCCGAGCACTTGCACGGCGACCGTGACGGCGACCTTGCCGCCCTCGCGGGGCGGTCATGGGACGGCGTCGTCGACACGAGCGGCTACGTGCCGCGCATCGTGCGGCAGTCGGCCGAGCTCCTTCGCAATGCGGTGGAGCGGTACGTGTTCGTCTCGAGCATCTCGGTCTACGCCGACTTCGGCAATCCGGTGACCGAATCGTCGCCCGTCGCAGAGCTCGAGGACCCGGCGACGGAGGACGTCGCCCAGGACTACGGTGCACTGAAGGCGGCGTGCGAGCGGGTCATCGCGGAGCTCTACGGCGATCGAAGCGCCCGAGCACGAGCGGGGCTGATCGTCGGGCCACACGACCCGACGGACAGGTTCACGTATTGGCCGAGACGGATCGCGGCGGGCGGGACGGTTCTCGGGCCCGGTGACCCCGCGGCGGCCGTGCAATTCATCGACGTGCGCGACCTCGCGGCCTGGCTCGTGGAGCTCGCGCTTCACGGCCCCACCGACACCTTCAACGCCACCGGCCCGGCCGAGCCGCTGCGCTTCGACGAGCTGCTCGAGCGTGCGCGCGCGGCAATCGGCTCCGACGCGCACGTCGTCTGGACGGACGAGCAGCGCGTGCTCGACGCGGGCGTGCAGGCCTGGACGGAGCTGCCCCTCTGGCTGCCCGGCGAGGACTATGCAGGCATGTCCCGAGCCGACATCAGCCGAGCGGTCGAAGCAGGTCTCCGCTTCCGCCCGCTCGAGGAGACCGTGCTCGACACGCTCGCCTGGGACCGGACGGTGCCGGGCGAGCGCGGCACGCTCTCGCGCGAGCGAGAGCAGGAGATCCTTGCGGCCGCCTGATCGCATCCGCGTCAAGCGCATGCCGAAGCGCGGTCACTACGACCGCCCGACGATCGACGCGATCCTCGACGAGGCACTCATCTGCCACGTCGGCTTCGAGGTCGAGGGTCAGCCGTACGTCATCCCGACCTTGCACGCCCGGGTCGGAGACCGTCTGTACCTGCACGGGTCGTCGGCGAGCCGGATGCTGCGGCAGGCGGCCTCGGGCGCACGCCTGTGTGCAACGGTGACGCTCTTCGACGGGCTCGTGCTCGCGCGCTCGGTCTTCAACCACTCGGTCAACTACCGCTCGGTCGTCGTCTTCGGCACCGCGACGCTCGTCGAGGAGGACGAGAAGCTGCACGCGATCCACGCGCTCGCGGAGCAGCTCGCCCCGGGCAGGTGGGACGAGGCACGGCAGCCGTCGCGGCAGGAGCTTGAAGCGACCTCGATCGTCTCGCTGCCGCTCGACGAGGCGTCGGCGAAGGTCCGCACCGGCCGGGAGGAGGACGACGAGGAGGATCTCGACTTGCCGGTCTGGGCCGGTGTCGTGCCGGTCTACCTCGCAGCGGAGCCGGGCG
>DASSGL010000127.1:0-7256 GCA_035693525.1 Gaiellaceae bacterium
GACGACGATCGGCACCGAGAGGGCGCGCGCGACGGTCAACTGGTCGGCAGGGGACATCGAGTGGGGAGAATACGGCGCTCCATGATTGCCCACGGCTTCGACAAGGTGTTGATCGCGAATCGCGGCGAGATCTCGATTCGCGTCGCGCGCACGCTGCGCGAGCTCGGTCTCGGGTCGGTGGCGGTGTATTCCGAGGCGGATCGCGGCGCGCTGCACGTCTCCTACGCGGACGAGGCCTTTCTGATCGGGCCCGCGAGCCCTGCCGAGAGTTACCTGAAGATCGACGCCCTTCTCGAGGCCGCGCTGCGCGCCGGTGCAGGCGCCGTTCACCCGGGTTACGGCTTCCTCGCCGAGAACGCGGCGTTCGCGCGCGCGGTCGAGGATGCCGGGCTCGTCTGGATCGGGCCGCCCGCGGATGCGATCGAGCTCATGGGCTCGAAGACGCGCGCGCGTAGGGCGATGCAGGCCGCCGGCGTCCCGATCATCCCCGGTACGACCGATCCCGTCGGCTCCGTCGAGGAGCTGCTCGCGCTCGGCGGGGAGATCGGCTACCCGCTCCTCATCAAGGCCGCAGCCGGCGGCGGCGGCAAGGGCATGGAGGAGGTGCATTCGCCCGAGGTCGCGCAGCGCGCGTTCGAGACCGCGCGTCGCCAGGGCGAGTCGTACTTCGCGAGCCCCGACGTCTACGTGGAGAAGCTGATCGTCGACCCGCGCCACGTCGAGGTTCAGATACTCGCGGACGGGCACGGAAACGTCGTCCATCTCGGTGAGCGCGACTGCACCATCCAGCGCCGTCACCAGAAGCTCGTCGAGGAGACGCCGTCGCCGGCTGTCGACGACGCACTTCGTGCGCGCATCGGGACGATCGGCGTCGACGCCGCCCGCGCGGCCGGCTACCGCTCCGCCGGAACCGTCGAGGGGCTCCTCACGCGCGACGGCGAGTACTTCTTCATGGAGATGAACACCCGCATCCAGGTCGAGCACACCGTCACCGAGGAGGTGACGGGAATCGATCTCGTCCGCGAGCAGATCCGCATTGCACTCGGCGAGCCGCTCTCGGTCACGCAGGGGCAGGTGCGACTGCAGGGTCACGCGATCGAGTGCCGCATCAACGCCGAGGACGTTGCAAAGGGGTTCCTGCCGTCGCCGGGGCTCGTCACGACCTATCGCGAGCCGGCCGGCCCTGGTGTCCGCGTCGACTCGGGGGTGGCGGCGGGCTACGAGGTCTCCGGTAGGTACGACCCGATGATCGCGAAGCTCGTCGTCCACGGCGTCGATCGCGAGCATGCGCGCAGGAGGATGCTCCGCGCGCTCGGCGAGTTCGTGATCGAGGGGCCGACGACGCTGCTCGGGTTCCACCGGGCACTCCTCGAGCACGAGTGCTTCGTGCGGGGCGAGACCTGCCATGGGCTCGTCGAGTCCGAGGAGCTCGCGGCGCGTGCCGCGGAGCTCGACGGCTCGGCGGTCTCGCTGCCGAGCAACACGGTGCTGCAGGGCATCCGCTCGATGGAGCGGCTGCGCACGGTCGAGGTGAACGGGCGCCGCTTCGACGTGCGGGTGCTCGAGCCGGAGCCGCCGTGGCGCGAGCTCGCCCGCCGCCGGGCCGAGCGCGACCGCGGCGGGCACGGCGGCACCGACGCGATCGTCTCGCCCATGCAGGGCACCGTCCTCTCGGTCGCCGTCGCCGAGGGCGAGGCGGTCGAGGCCGGGTCGGTGCTCTTCATCATCGAGGCGATGAAGATGGAGAACGAGGTGCGCGCTCCCCATGCCGGCACCGTCGCCGAGCTCGCCGTCGAGCCGGGCGCCCCCGTCACGATCGGCCAGCTCCTGTGCACGGTGTCTGGCTCGGTGTCTGGCTCCGCCGAAGGCGGTGCCTGACACCGCTTTTCGCTCTTTCGGGACGTCAGATCGAGCGCTGATACCCGCGGAAGCACCACGTCGCAAAGAGCGACGTGGCCGCCGCTGCGCCGAGCAAGAGCGCGAGATAGCCCATGCTCGCGCCCCAGCTGCCGCCGAGCACGATCGCGTTCCGGGCGGCGTGCACGCCCCAGTTCACCGGGTTGAAGCGCGAGAGCTCCGCGATCCATCGCGGCATCTGCGTCGCCGGGATCAGGATCGCGGAGATGAACATGAGCGGCAGTCCGACGAAGTTGGCGGCCGCGATCATCGACGCCTCCTTGCGCACGAGCAGGGCGATGCCGTGCGAGAGGCCCGCGAACGCCATCGCGAGGAGGGCCGCGGCTCCGAGCACGACGAGCCATCCGGCCATGCCACCGTGCACGCGGACGCCGAGCGCGAGGCCGAGCGACAGGAGCAGGAGCGCCTGGATCACGGCGATGATCCCGGCGCGCACGACCTGCGAGAGGATGATCGCGAGCCTGGAGGCCGGTGCCGCGAGGAAGCGGTCGATGACGTGGCGGTCGAGGTCGCTGATCGTGGCCATGCCCGACCAGCTCCCGCCGAAGAAGGCGTTCATGCAGATGATGCCGGGCGTCAGGAACTGGATGTACGTCGACGCGCCGCCGCGCAGCGCGCCTACACGTGAGAAGAGCTGCCCGTAGAGCAGCAGCCAGATGAGCGGCTGGATCACCATGAGGGCGATCCAGATCGGCTCGCGCATCAGGTTCCGCAGCTGACGGACGATCATCCACCCTGTCTGGCGCAGCATCTGCATCAGCCCGCCGCGTCCTCCGCCGCGAAGTCGCGACCGGTGTAGTGGAGATAGACGTCGTCGAGCGACGGCCGGGCCGTGGTTACGGCCGCGACGCGAAAGCCGCCACCCTCGAGAGCCGACAGGATTCCCGGGATCGCCTGCGCGCCGTTCGGTACGCGCGTGCGCACGTGCTGTCCGTCGACCGACACCTCGCTCGCGCCGGCGAGCGCGCCTACGATCTCGACCGCCCGGTCCCCGCCACCGTTCAGCTCTCCGAGGTCGACGGTGACGAGCTCTCCGCGCAGGCCGGCCTTCAGCTCGTCGGGCTTTCCCTCGACGACGACCCGGCCGCGGCTCACGATCGCGACGCGCTCTGCGAGCCGGTCCGCTTCTTCGAGGTAGTGCGTCGTCAGGAGGATCGTGAGGCTCTCCTGCGCGGCGAGCCGCTCCACCTCGACCCACAGCGCGGCGCGCGCCTCGGGATCGAGTCCCGTCGTCGGCTCGTCGAGGAAGAGGACGCGCGGCCGGTGGACGAGCCCGATCGCGATGTCGAGCCGGCGCTTCATCCCGCCCGAGTAGCCCCGTGCGATGCGGTCGGCGGCCTCGCGCAGCCCGACGAGCTCGAGCAGCTCCTCGACGCGCATGCGAAGCGGGGCGCCCGCCATGCCGTGGATGCGTCCCTGCAGAAGGAGGTTCTCGCGACCCGTCGCCTCCCAGTCGACGCCCGAGTCCTGTGCGACGTAGCCGATCAGCCGGCGAACGCGGTTCGGATGCCGCACGACGTCCTCGCCGGCGACGAGCGCGCGCCCGGAGTCGGGCTGCGTCAGCGTGACGAGCGTGCGGACCGTCGTGGACTTGCCGGCGCCGTTGGGCCCGAGGAGCCCGAACACCTCGCCCTCGCGAACCGCGAACGAGACGCCGTCGAGCGCCTGCACGGCCTTGTACCGCTTGCGCAAGTCCTCCGTGACGATCGCGTCCATTGTTTCGACTCTAGCCGCGGCTCATGCTGGTGCAGGCGAGCCGAAAGCGGTGTCAGACACCGCCTTCGGCGGAGTCAGACACCGGTGGGAGCTGTGCTTGATGCCTGGCTCGCGCGAAGCGCGTGCCAGCAGGGAAAGCGGTGTCAGACACCGGTGCGAGCTGTGTTTGGTGCCTGGCTCGCGCGGAGCGCGTGCCTGGCACCGCTTCTCGGAACGCGTGCAGCCGGGAAAGCGGTGTCAGACACCGCCTTCGGCGGAGTCAGACACCACGGCATCGTTATTGTCCGCGCCCTTGGATCTCTACGAGTACCAGGGCAAGGAGCTCTTTCGGCGCGCCGGCATCCCGGTCTCGGAAGGACGCCTCGCCGTCTCGCCGGAAGAGGCGCGCGCCGCCGCGTCGTCGCTCGGCGGGCCGGTCGTCGTCAAAGCGCAGGTGCTGACCGGCGGCCGCGGCAAGGCAGGCGGCGTCAAGCTCGCCGACGACCCGGCCGACGCCGAGGAGAAGGCGCGGAGGATCCTCGGGCTCGACATCCGCGGCCACGTCGTCCGCAAGCTGTGGATCGAGAAGGCCTCCGACATCGCGAAGGAGTACTACCTCTCGATCACGTTCGACCGCGGTGCGAAGAAGCCGCTCTTCATGTTCACGACGCAGGGCGGCGTCGAGATCGAGCAGGTCGCCGAGGAGAATCCCGAGGCGCTCGTCCGGCTGCACCTCGACCCGAGCGAGGGCTTCCAGCCGTGGGTCGCACGGCGGCTGATCTACGGCGCAGGGGTGGAAGATCCGAGCGAGCAGAAGCAGATCGCCGCGATCGTCGAGAAGCTCTACGAGGCTTTCGTGGAGTTCGACGCGATGCTCTGCGAGATCAACCCGATGATCGTCACGCCCGAGGGCGAGGTGAAGGCGCTCGACTCGAAGTTCACCGTCGACGACAACGCACTCTTCCGCCATCCCGACATCTCGGAGATGCGCGATACGGCCGCGGCGGATCCGATCGAGGCGTTCGCGCGCGAGAAGGGCGTGACGTACGTGAAGCTCGACGGCGACGTCGGCATCTGCGGCAACGGCGCGGGGCTCTCGATGTCGACTGTCGACGTCGTGGCGCACGTCGGCGGCAAGCCGGCGAACTTCTGCGACCTCGGCGGCGGCGGCTCCGCGCAGGGCGTCGTCGACGCGCTCGAGGTGATCACGCGCGACCCGCAGGTGAAGTCGATCTTCTTCAACATCTTCGGAGGCATCACACGCGGCGACGAGGTCGCGCGAGGGATCCTCGAGGCTCTCGAGCGGCTCGACATGTCTCAGTACCCGATCGTCGTCCGGCTCGACGGCACGAACGCCGAGGAAGGACGCCGCCTGCTCATCGAAGCCGGCAAGCCGAACATCCACCCCGAGGCGACGATGCTCGAGGGGGCGAAGCGCGCCGTGGAGCTGGCCGCACGATGAGCGACGTGTGGTCCGAGAGGGCCGAGGTGTACCGGCAGAGCCCGATCCATGCCCAGGGCGAGGACCTCGACCTCGTCGTCGAGTGGTGCGAGCCCGGCCCGGGAGTGACGGTGCTGGACGTCGCGACGGGCGGCGGCCACGTGGCCCGGCGGCTGCGCGAGGCGGGTGCGACGGTCGTGACCGTCGACCCGGCGCCGGGGATGAAGGCCGACACGACGGCGCCGGCCGAGGATCTGCCCTTTGCCGACGGGAGCTTCGACGCGGTCGCGTGCCGCCTGGCCGCGCACCACTTCGCCGACGTGCTCGCCGGCGTGAGGGAGATGGCGCGCGTCGCGAAGCACCGCGTCGTGATCTGCGACAACACCTTCGTCAGCGAGGTCTCGGAGGAGGCCGACCGCGTCCGAGACCCGAGCCACGTGCGCAACTACTCGCAGCCCGAATGGCACAGCTTCTTCGAGCTCGCAGGGCTGCGCGTCGCGGACGAGCGCTTCCTCGAGCGCCCGCTCGAGATCGAGCCGTGGCTGGCGCGCGTCGACTGCGACGGCGCAGACGCCGCGCGCGTCCGCGAGCTGCTCGGGGACCGCGTCGTCGACGGCTGGATGCAGCTGCCGACCCTCGTCATCAAGGGCGTCGAGAGCTAGGCGCTGATGGCGATCATCGTCGACAGCGACACGCGACTCGTCGTCCAGGGGCTGACCGGCAGCGAAGGGCGGTTCCACGGCCTGCGCAACAGGGCCTACGGAACGAACGTCGTTGCCGGCGTCACGCCCGGCAAGGGCGGTCAGGACGTCGACGGGATCCCGGTCTTCAACACGGTTGCGGACGCCGTCGAGACCGCCGGCGCCGACACGAGCCTCATCTTCGTGCCCGCCCGTTTCGCCGCCGACGCGATCTACGAAGCGGTCGATGCGGGCATCGGCACCGTCATCTGCATCACGGAGCACGTGCCGGTGCACGAGATGCTGCTCGCGTACACCTATTTCCGCACTCGGGGCGTGACGATGATCGGCCCGAACTGCCCGGGCGTCCTTTCGCCGGGCAAGGCGAACGTCGGGATCATCCCGGCCGAGATCTTCAGCCAGGGCGCGATCGGCCTCGTCTCGCGCTCGGGCACGCTCACGTATCAGATCGGCCACGAGCTGACGCAGCTCGGGCTCGGAAACTCGACGATCGTCGGGATCGGCGGCGACCCGGTCGTCGGCTCGTCGTTCATCGACGTGCTCGCCCGGTTCGAAGACGATCCGGAGACCGAGCTGATCGTGATGGTCGGCGAGATCGGCGGCGACGAGGAGGAGAAGGCGGCGGCGTACATCAGCGAGCACGTGACGAAGCCGGTTCTCTCGTACATCGCCGGCTTCTCCGCGCCGCCCGGGAAGACGATGGGCCACGCGGGCGCGATCATCTCCGGCTCTTCGGGCACCGCACAGGCGAAGAAGGAAGCGCTCGAGGCGCGCGGGATCGAGGTCGGGACGACGCCGACCGAGGTGGCGCAGCTCGTGGCCGACCGCATCAAGTAGCCTGGCGGCGTGGGCGTGATCTCGTTCGCGCGCGGCGTTCCGGCGCCCGAGTGCCTCCCCGTCCAGGAGCTCGCCGACTGCGCTCGCGCCGCCATCGAGCGTGACGGCGCGACGGTTCTCTCGTACGGCCCGGGCGGCGGCTACCAGCCCCTACGGGACTGGATCGCGGAGCGCCACCGCGTCGAGCCGGCGCGCGTCGTCGTCACGAGCGGCTCGCTGCAGGGCTTCGTCTTCCTCGCGCAGGAGCTCGTGCGGCCGGGATCCCGTGTGCTCGTCGAGGCGCCGACCTACGACCGGCCGCTGAAGATCCTCGGCCGGCTCGGCGCCGAGATCGTCGGCCTGCCGATGGACGACGAGGGTTTGCAGGTCGACGCGCTCGAGCGTGCCCTCGCGGACGGCGCGAAGCCCGCGTTCCTGTACACGATCGCGACCTTCCAGAACCCGAGCGGACGGACGCTCTCCGCCGAGCGCCGCGCGCGCGTCGCCGAGCTCGCCCGCGAGTACGAGCTGCTCGTGCTCGAAGACGACCCGTACGGGCTCGTGCGCTACGAGGGCGCCGCTCCGCCCACGCTCTTCGATCTCGAGGGCGGTCGAAACGTCGCGTACGCGTCGTCGTTCTCGAAGACGATCGCCCCCGGCGTCCGCGTCGGCTACTTCGTCCTGCC
>DASSGL010000128.1:0-2685 GCA_035693525.1 Gaiellaceae bacterium
AGCGTGCCGCCGACGATGAAGACGAGCACGTATCCGAGGAGCGCGACGCCGAACGTCCCCCACCAGCGCCCGCGCACGAGCTCGCGCGAGCGGCGGAGCGCCCGCATCGGCCCGATGCCCTCGACGAGGAGGGCCGGAACCGCGACGAAGAACGCGCCCCAGAGGTAGACGCCGGGGACGATGCACGCGATCGTCCCGAGCGCGATGAAGATCGTCGACAGGATGCTGACCGCGACGACGGCCGGCAGACGCCGGAGGGCGAAACGGAGCGACGACCGCCAGCCGCTGCCCTCGCCGAGGTACGCGTCGGTCACCGCCCGGAAGCAGGCCGCCTGCGCGAGCTTGCCGGCGAGGGCGTTCAGAAGGAGCGCGATCACGAACCCCGTGATGAGCGTCGTGGTCTCGCGGCCGCTGAGGGACGTGCGATCCGAGGTGAAGCTCGGCGTCGGCTCGAAGGTGTAGCTCGAGCTCACGCCTTCGGGCAGCGCGGAGACCTGGATCAGGTTCACGAGGATCTGCGTCGGCAGCACGACGAAGAGCACGATCCGGAAGAGCGCCCCCGCGTTCCGGAAGTAGATCTTGATGCCGACGTCGAGGATCTCGCCGACGCCGAGCGGCCTCAGGGCGTTCACGGCTCGGATCCTTGCAGGCGGATCTGCCGACGTATGCTGGGAAGACCGTGGCCATCGACGAGGAAATCGACGAGGAGACCGCCGAGCGGATCCAGCAGCCGGTCGCCGAGGAGGCTGAGGAGGAAACCCGCCTGACGCCCGCCGAGGCGATCGAGCGGATGCGGATCAACGTGCCGACCCGCGGCAACCGCAAGCTGCGGACGATCATCGAGCGCGTCAACGAGGACCGGCAGCTGAAGGCGTGGTGGCACGTCTCGAACGTGAACGCCGTCGCGCGCATGGAGATCAACGACCACTCGTGGGTGCACATCCAGATCGTCACGAACATCGCTCTCAAGCTCCTGAGGCAGCTGACGAAGCACCACGTGGAGCCGGCGGCCGTGCGGGACTACGGGATGACCCGCGACGACGCGGAGGTGATCGTCACCCTCGCGGCGCTGACGCACTGCATCGGCATGTCGATCCACCGGCACGGCCATGAGGACTTCTCGCTCTTCCTCGCCGAGCCGAAGCTGCGCGAGCTGCTCGAGGGGATCTACGACGAGCCCAACCGCACCGTCATCGTCTCGGAGGTGCTCCAGGCGATCATCAGCCATCGCGCCGACGGGCAGCCGCTCACCATCGAGGCCGGCTTGATCAGGGTCGCCGACGCGCTCGACATGGCAAAAGGGCGTTCGCGCGTTCCGTTCGAGCGCGGCCGGGTGTCCATGCACTCGCTCTCCGCGGCCGCGATCGAGGACGTCACGATCACCGACGGCGACGAACGGCCGATCGCGATCGAGATCAAGATGAACAACTCGTCGGGCCTCTACCAGATCGACGGGCTGCTGAAGGCAAAGCTCCGCGGGTCCGGGCTCGAGCCGTACGTCGAGGTCGTCGCGCACATCGACACCGAGACCGAGCAGCGGCTCGTTCAGACCTACCGGCTCGAGCTGTAGGTCCTACTCGGGCCCTCATACGAGGGACGCACTGCAAAGTCGGCGTAAAAACAGCGCTCGCGCGCGTGGATTCTCGCCGTCGCAGCATCTTCATCCCTGTGAGAGCGAAACCCGAATCACGGAGGCTCGAGATGAAGCGATACCTGACCATCCTCGCAAGCGCGGCCGCGCTCTGTATCCCGGCCGCCGCACTCGCGGCGGACGCGACCCCGAACGCGTCGCAGCTGGCGCTGCAGTCGTGCAAGACACAGCAGGCCACGCTTGCCCCGTCGGTGTTCAAGGCGACGTACCCGACGTTCGGCAAGTGCGTGTCGAAGGCGATGCACTCCGCTCAGTCGGCGATTCAGAACGCCGCCGAGCAGTGCAAGGCGGAGAGCACCGACGCGAACTTCGCGGCCGCGCACAGCGGCTCGACGTTCGCGCAGGTCTACGGCAACGCGAAGGGCAAGAACGCCGACGCGAACGCGATGGGCAAGTGCGTCTCGACGAAGGCGCACGCGGCAAACGACGCCCGGACGCAAGCCGTCGTCAATGCGGCCAGGTTCTGCAGGAACGCGCGGACGGCCAATGCCGCTTCGTTCGCCACCACCTACGGCTCCTTCGGCGCCTGCGTCTCGCAGAAGACGAAGAGCTCGTAACCCGCTGCGGTCGCGGCGTCGCCCGCCTCCGGCGGGCGGCGCCGCTTTCCCGTGCCCCGGCTACAATGCGCGCCGACCGTTGCGGGATCGTCTAACGGTAGGACGCCTGACTCTGGATCAGGAAGTTGGGGTTCGAATCCCTGTCCCGCAGCTTCCGAAAGCCGCCGCTCAGGCGGCTTTTTCGTTGGCAAGGACGGGAGCCGGGGATGCGCTGGGCAACGCCGGGGGCAACAGTGGCCAGGCGACGCGCCCGCAGACGCAGCCCCGAACGGTGGGCGCGTGAGCGTCCACAGCGTGCCGTCAGGGCTAGGTGTTCAAGCGCGCAGCCCCACGTTTCCGGAGCACGGCCCTGCAGACGCCGGGGAGGCGGCGTCGTCCAATCGCAGGAAAGGCGAACTAGCCTGCGTAAGATGAATCGGGATGTGATCCTCGCCAAAATCTGGGAGGCGTCAGAGACTGGCGCACTCATCCCGAGTT
>DASSGL010000129.1:0-8696 GCA_035693525.1 Gaiellaceae bacterium
GATGTCGTGCTCGGCGAGGGCCCCGAGCTCGCTCTCCCGCGCGCAGACGACGGCGACGCAGAGCGCTCCCGCCTCTCGCGCCGCCTCGAGCGCGGCGACCGTGAACGGGGTCGAGCCGCTCGCGCTGACGGCCACGACGGCTTCGCGCTCGCCCACCGCAATGGCGCGAATCTCGGCGGCCCCGCGCTCGCGATCGTCCTCCGCGTCGATGCCGTCGACGGCGACCGCGATCACCTCGCCCGGCGGCGAGCCGAACGTCGGCCCGACCTCGGATGCATCGAGCGCGGCCAGCCCGCCCGACGTCCCCGCCCCCACGTAGACGAGCCGCCCGCCGGCGGCCACGCGGGCCGCGATCGCGTCGACCGCGGCGGCAAGCTCGTCGCCGGCCGCGGCGACCGCGTCCGCGACGCCCTGGTCGGCGACGTTCATCACCGTGACCAGCTCGCGCGTGCGGCGCGCCTCGAGCTCGCGACGGCCGGTCAGCGCAGCGCTCAAGGCTTCCCAGACGAGCGGCGCATCGGGCGTCGCGAGATGCGTCATGTGCCCGCATGCCTCGTACCCCCACGTCCAGAGATCGCCGACGCCCTCCTCGCGGGCGGCGGCGACGGCCGCCTCGAGCTCGGGGATCTCGTCCGCCGTCAGGCCGAAGCTCGGCAGCCAGAGCTGCGAGCCGACGCCGTGCCGCTCGCACGTCTCGCGCAAGAGCCGCGCGAACCGGCGCACGAAGGGACCAGCGGCTTCGTTCCAGTGCTTCCAGTACGGGTCGGTCGCGAAGGTCGTCAGCCCGGGGAGCGACGCGACGAGGTTCCAGTCCGAGATGCCGTGCGTGCCCTCCGTGGACGGGAGCAGGCAGATCGTGTTGCGCCCGCCCCGCGCGGCGACGTGCGCGACCATCTCACGCAGGAAGTCGACGACCGACGCTTCGCGGAACGCCTGTACCTCCGGCGTCAGCTCGTCGGGGATCTCGCGTCCGAACCGCTCGGCGCAGCGCTCGCAGCGGCACGTCCAGCGCGCCGCGTCGTCGATGCCGACGTGTGCCGGCACCATCCACGCGGGCTCGTCCCAGAACACCGAGTCGACGCCGCACTCGAGCACCCAGTCGGCCCACTCCTTGCAGAACGTGCGGTACGCGGCGCTGTTGAGGCACGCCCCGGCGACGCGCCGTCCGTCGTCGAGCACCTGGCACTCCTCGGGGTGGAACGTGACCCAGCGACTCTCGGCCTCGCCGCCGAACGTGCGGCCGAGCCCCCACGGCGACGCCTGCACGGACAACCCGGCGGCGTGCGACGCGCCGACGATCTCGCGCATCGTCCCGCGGTAGTACGCGAAGTCGTTCTCCGAGAACGTGTGCAGCACGCCGGAGTACCCGCGCGCGGCGAGGTCGGCCATGTCGCGTCGTACGTGCCGGACGATCCGAACGCCGAAGTACGAGCAGCCCGCGCGGGACTGGTCAAGACCAGTCATCCCTTGACCGCCCCGGCGGTCAGCCCGAACGCGATCCGCCGCTGCACGAGCAGGAAGAAGATCACTACGGGGATCGCCGTCAGCGTCGACGCGGCCATCAGCGCGCCCCAGTCGGTCTGGCGGCCGGTGCCGAGGAAGTACGAGAGCCACACGGTGACCGTCTGCTTCGCCTGGTCGTTCAGGAGCGTCCGCGCGAAGATGTACTCGTTCCAGCTCGTGATGAACGCGAACACCGACGTCGCCACGAGCCCGGGTGCGACGAGCGGCAGCAGGATCCTCACGAATGCGCCGATCCGCGTCGAGCCGTCGACCATCGCCGCTTCCTCCAGCTCCTTCGGGATGCCGACGATGAAGCCGCGCAACATCCACACACAGAACGGGAGCGCGAACGTCAGGTAGGTGATGATCACCCCCGAGAGCACGTTCACCTGGTGATAGCGGGCGAGCACCACGTACAGCGGGATGATCAGCCCGGCCGCGGGGAGCATCTGAATGCCGATGATCAGGACGATGAAGAGGCTCCGCCCCGTGAACCGGTACTTCGCGAGCGCGATCGCCGCTAGGAACGCCAGCACGACCGCGACCACGACCGTCACGAGCACGATGATCAGGCTGTTCTTCACGTCGGTCCAGAAGAACGGACGCGCCAGCGCGTCGCGGAAGTGCTGGACCGTGGGGTGCGACGGGACCCACGTCGGCGTGACGCTGTTGATCTGTTCGTCCGGCTTGAACGCAGTCGAGATCATCCAGAAGACCGGAAACACCATCACGGCGAAGAGGGCCACGCCGACGGCGTTCCAGCCGATCTGGCTCGCGCGGCGCGAATTCACGCCTCGTCTCCCAGCTTCAGCATGCGACGAACGTAAACCGCGCTCAGGGCTGCGACGATGACGAGCATGAGAATCGAGATGGCGGCTCCGCGGCCGAAGTCGGTGCGGACGTAGCCCTCCTGGAAGAGATAGACGCCCATCAGGTAGTTCTCCGGAACGATGTGACCGGCGCCGATCAGCAGATATGCCTGGGTGAAGACGCCGAAGTCCCAGAGAATCGAGAGGCTCGTCAGGATCAGCAGCGCCGGCTTGATCACGGGCACCGTCACGTCTCTGAAGACGCGCCACGGGGGAGCGCCGTCGATCGACGCCGCCTCGAGCAGCTCGCGCGGCACTTGCGACAGCGCCGCGTAGAGCGTGATCGCGACGAACGGCAACGCGCCCCACACCACCAGCGTCGTCACCATTGCGAGCTGCGAGAACGGCGTGACGAACCAGTTGTGCTGGAAGTAGTCACCGACGTGCAGCTGCGTGAGCACGTAATTGACGACGCCGTTCTGGCTGTTCGTCATCCAGGTCCAGACCTGGACCGCGACCACCGGCGGCATCGCCCAGACGAGCACGAGGCCCGCAGCCACGAGAAGCCGCACCCACGTCGAGACCCGGACGAGCAGCAGCGCGATGAGCGTCCCGAGGCCGATCGTCAGGCCGACGTTGGCGACGGTGAAGACGATCGTCCGGAGGAGCGTGTGCCAGAAGACGGGGTCGTGGAGGACGCTGCCGTAGTTGTGCAGCCCGACGCCGATCCCGTGGTGCTGCAGCAGCTCGAACAGCCCGTACTGCTGGAACGAGAGCCGGACGAGGTTGTAGATCGGATAGCCGAGGATCGCCCCGATGACGAGGACGACCGGGGCGAGGAGGAGATACGGAACGGCCGCGCGCCCGACGCCTCGGCGGGTGATGCGCCGCCGCCGCGGCCACCCGGAGGCGGTCGCGGCGGCGGCTCCCAGCGTGGAGGGAAGCCGTTCGCTCAGGGAGCTACTTCCCGTTGAGGGTTTGCGCGATGTTCTCGCTCGCGACCGTCGAGGCCTGCTTGACGCTCAGGCGGCCGGTGAGGATCTGGGCGAGCATCGTCTTCAGGATGTTGCCGTTCTCGACGTCGACCCAGTGCTTTGCCTGCGGGACGAACCAGCTCTGTGCCGCGGCCCGCTCGTTCACGCTCTCGCCGAGCAGGTTCGTCGCGTTCGGGATGTTCCCCTTCGCCTGCAGCGCCCGCTGGGCCTGCGTGCTCGTGAAGGCGGCGAGCCATTGGACCGCCTGCGTCTTCGAGTTGCTCTGTACGGGGACGGCGAGGTCGGATCCACCCAGGAAGCCCGGCATCGGCTTGCCCGGCGTGTGGCTCGGCATCACGAACTGCTGGGTCGCGCCCTTGTACTTCGCCCCGGTGCAGCACGTGTACCACGCCGGCCCGTAGTTCGCTGCGGTCATGCCCTGAGAGAAGACCGTGTACGGGTACGGGCTCGTCCCGTCGAGCGTCGCCGTCGACTTCGACTGCGTGGCGAGGAAGAAGTTCTTGAACGCCGTCAGGCCAGCGATCGAGCGCGGCGAGTTCAGCGTGCCGATCCACTTCCCCTTGCTCGTGGTCGCGATCGACCCGCCGTAGTCGAAGACGAAGCTCAGGGCGGTGTACCAGTCCTCACCGCCGACGTAGAGCGGTGAGAAGCCCTTCACGTTCTTCTGCGCCTTCCCGACCTTGACGAGATCGGCCTGGAACTCCTTCAAGCTGCGAGGGGCCTTGCTGATCCCGGCCTTCTTGAAGAGATCGCTGCGGTAGGTGATGACGCGCGAGCCGGCGTAGTACGGCACGCCGTAGACCTTGCCGCCGTACGTGCCCGACTTCGCGAGCCCCTTGAGCCAGTTGGACGAGTTCGCGAACTGCGACTTCGCGGACGTCAGGTCGGCGAACGCGCCCGCCGCCATGTACTTCGTCATCTCGGTGTTGCCCATCTCGATGACGTCGGGAGTGGTGTTGCCGGCGATCGTGGCATCGAACTTCTGGAGATGGTCGGTCCAGTTCTGGTACTGCACGTCGACCGTCCAGCCGGGGTTCTGCTGCTGGAACTGCTGGTTCGCGGCCGCGACGATGTCCGGCCAACCGGACTGCGCGTCGACCTGGAGCCAGACGGTCAGCTTGTTGGCCTGCGCCCGCTGGGGGCTTGCGCTCGCTGTCGCGGCAACGAGCCCGAGCAGCGCGGCCACAGCGGCCGCTGCGACAACTCGTAATCTCATGCAACTCTCCTCGAGCCGTCGACGCGCGACCTCGCTGCGGAGAGCTCCGTGTGGCCGGCGGGGTTGTGCGCGCCGATTGGTCTGTACCAGTTGGCCACGGCGCGTTTATCGCACACCAGACCGGTCCTGTCAAGTGGGAGGTGCTAGACGGGCCGGCTGAGCTCCGTGACGATCCGGTAGCGATCGCCGCGGTAGACCGACTGGACGAACTCGACCGTCCGGCCGGTCTCGTCGCGCGAGGTGCGCTCGAAGAGGAACGCGGGCGAGTGCAACGGCACCCCGAGGGCCTTCGACTCCTCCTCGTTCGTCACGGTCGGCTCGATCGCCTGCGTGCCCGACGCGATGACGACGCCGTAGCGCTCGTGGACGAGCTCGTAGAACGAGCCGGCCAGGTCCTGCGGCTCGAGACCGGGTACGAGGGCGGCCGGGAGGTGGAGCGTCTCGATCGCCATCGTCTCGCCGTCGGCGAGACGGAGACGCTTGATTACCAGGATTTCTTCGGACGGCGACACCCTGAGAAGCCGCCCGAGCCTCGCGCCGGCGAGCTCGCGCGTCAGCGAGAGCGTCCGGCTGCCGGGCGTCATGCCGCGCCGGCGCATGTCCTCGCTGAACGAGGTCATCGTCAGCTCCTGGGCGATCTTCGGCTGCTGGACATAGGTGCCGCTGCCGCGCCGACGCACCAGATAGCCCTCGCGCGCGAGGTCGTCGAGCGCCGCGCGGACGGTCAACCGGGAGACGCCGAGATCGGCCGAGAGCTGCCGCTCGGAGGGGATCGCGTTGCCGACGCCCAGGCGCTCGATCAGGTCCATGACCTGCTGGCGGGTCGCGCTCTGCTTGGTCACGCGCTGGGGTCCGGCCGCCGCCACTGTCCGGCGACTATAGCGGAGTCGTGCGAAATTGGTCAATGCCATTGCGCCCGGTCGATCGTTCCGGTATAGATCCATCTCGTGGCCGAGATCGTGCTCGATCACGTCACGAAGCACTTCTCCGGCGACGTCGTCGCCGTCGACGACGTCTCGCTGCGAATCGAGTCAGGCGAGTTCCTCGTGCTGGTCGGTCCGTCCGGCTGCGGCAAGTCCACGCTCCTGCGCATGATCGCGGGGCTGGAGGAGGTCACCGGAGGCTCGATCCTGATCGACGAGCGCGATGTGACGGAGCTCCCGCCGCGCTCGCGGGACATCGCCATGGTCTTCCAGACCTACGCGCTCTACCCGCACATGACCGTGCGCGAGAACCTCGGCTATGGGCTACGGGTCAGGCGGACCGCGAAGGCCGAGATCGGCCGGCGAGTCGAGGAGGTCGGCAAGCTGCTCGGCCTCGAAGAGCTCCTCGACCGCAGGCCGGCTGCGCTTTCCGGCGGCCAGCGTCAACGCGTCGCAATGGGCCGCGCGATCGTTCGCGAGCCGAAGGCCTTCCTCATGGACGAGCCGCTCTCGAACCTCGACGCGAAGCTGCGGGTGAGCATGCGCGGGCAGCTCGCCGCGCTCCATTCGCGGCTCGGCACGACGACCGTCTACGTCACGCACGACCAGGTCGAGGCGATGACGCTCGGCCATCGCGTCGCCGTGATGCGCGACGGTCGCGTGCTCCAGATCGATACGCCGCAGGTGCTCTACGCCTCCCCCGTCAACCTGTTCGTCGCGGCGTTCATCGGCTCGCCCGCCATGAATCTCATCGAGGCGGACGTCTCCGAGGGCACGATCCGGTTCGGCGGACACACGATCCCGTTCTCGGGCGCGGCTACCGGGTCGCGTGCCATCGTCGGCATCAGGCCCGAGGCGTTCGAGGACGCCGCCTTCGCCGATCCCTCCTGGCCGCAGCTGGACGTGGACGTGCAGGTGGTCGAGGACCTCGGTGCCGACGCCCACGTCATCTTTCCCGTCGACGCCCCGCCGGTCGACGTCACGGAGGTGCGCGAGGCGGCAGGCGACGAGGAGGCGCTGCTCCCGGCCGACCGTGCGGTCTTCACCGCCCGCGTCGATCCCAAGACGTCGGCGCGCGTCGGGCAAACGCTGCGCCTGGCGGTCGACCCGTCGCGCTTCCACCTGTTCGACCCCGCGACGGGCCTGCGGGCCGGCCGAAGCCCTGCTCCCGCTCTCGCACGCGCCTGACGCTCAGGGCAACGGCAACGGCACCCTCGCCACGATCTGCTGCTGGTAGTGATTCGGGTTCTGACCGTGCCCGTAGTCGTAGGTCGAGATGGACGTCGTGTAGGCGTAGCCTCCGCCGAAATCGAGCCCGAAGTAGTCGCCGAGGAACGTGCTCGACCCGCACACACAGGAGCGCTTCGGCGCGTTGAGCTGTGGATCCCAGGTGAACTGCGAGAGCCGGATGTTGTGCCCGAGCGCCGTGAGATCCGGGCTGTAGAACTGAATCGCCGTGTTGACGCAGAAGTTCTTCTGCCCGGCCGGCGCGAGCGGGTCGAACTGCACGCCGGAGGCCGGCTCGCTCGGGCACGCGAGCCTCCGGTCGTAGAAGGCGACCGCAACCGTCCCACTCGGGGCGACCTCCACGCGCGGCTGAAGCGCCTCGACGTCGTCAGGCCCGTCGTTGACGCGGATCGGCGCACTCCACGTCGCGCCCTCGTCGAGCGAGCCGGTCAGATAGACCCGGGAGAACCCGTCCGGGTCCTCGTTCTCATAGGCGACGTAGAGCGGCCAGTGGCCGTTCACTTGGCTCGTGCCGAGGCCGAACGAGTTGACGATCCCTTCGGTGAAGGTCGTGTTCCGGTACGTGGGCGTCAGGACGCTCGGCGTGACGAGGGTCGGTCCCTGCCAGGTGACGCCGCCGTCGTGCGACGAGATGAGATAGATCGCGTTGTTGAGGAAGCCCTGCGAGACCGGGTTGTTGGTGACGGTGGTGTAGACGGCCCCGTCCGGCGCGACGTGCGGCAGCAGGTCCGTGTCCCAGGGGTGACCGGGGATCGTCGGCAGGACCTGCGGCGCCGACCAGTCCGTGTGCGTCCCGTCAGGACGTGCGTCCGCGTACGAGAGCAGGATCCTCGACGGGTTGAGCACGAACTGCGTGAACATCGCATACACGCGCCCGTAGTGCGGGCTGGACGGGTTCGTGTCGATCGCGATCCACTGCTTGTCCGGCGTGTTCGTGACGGCGTTCGGCACGGTGAACACGTAATCCGGATGCCCGGCGTGCGTCGTGATCCAGTTCGCGGCGGATTGGCTATTCGCGGACTTGCTGGCCGGGTGCACGGCGACCGAGATCGCCTCGGGCGGCACCCCTGGGTTGGCTTGTCTCGAGCCGTTGTTGAAGACGTGGCCGCCCGACTTGTCGTAGACGAACACGTAGGGCAGGAGCAGCGAGTAGAAGTTTCCCCACGGGTCGAACGCGCCGACCGGGTCGGTGTTGTCCGTCCAGCCCTCGTAACCCGGGACGTGACCCTGCACCGGCCACGTCGCGCCGCCGTCCCACGACTCGTAGAAGCCGTTCAGATGGTTGTAGCCCTCCGCGCTGACGAACCACTTGCTCTGCCCGATCAGATGCAGGGAGTTCTTCGGATCGACCCGGATGTCGGACTCCGAGTGATCCTTGACGAGCAGCGGTGGATTCGAGACGTCCTGCGTCGCGAAGCCGCTCGTCTGCTCGCCGGTCGTGGCACCTGGACAGGGCGTCTCGCCGCCGCCCGGATAGCCGTCCGCCGCGCCGAGCGCGGTCGCGTACGGCACCTCGGGGGCGTAGCAGCTGACGCGCTGCGTGGTGGCGGATACGTTGACGACGCCGTTCGCTGCATAACTTGCCGCGAACGCGGCATCGGATTGACTGGGCGGCGTCGACCCCGCCGCCGCGGTGGTCGTCGCGACCGCGAGCGCAACTCCGAAGGCGACGGCTCCTGTGGCAAATCGGTGCATGCTCCCCTCCCGGCTGGTCTTCCTATGTGAGCCATGCTTACAGCCCGAGCCGCTCGAGCGTCGCCTCGTCCCGGCGCCAGCGCGGCCGCACCTTCACGACGAGCTCGAGGTAGACCGGATGGCCGACGAGCGCCTCGATCTCGGGCCGCGCGCGGCTGCCGATCTCCCTCACCATCGCACCGCCCTTGCCGACGAGGATCTGCTTCTGCGACTCGGTCTCGACGAGGATGTTCCCGCGCAGCACCTTCTCGTCGAGCTCCTCGACCTCGACCGAGATCGCATGGGGCACCTCGTCGCGGGTCAGCCA
>DASSGL010000130.1:0-11371 GCA_035693525.1 Gaiellaceae bacterium
CGATAGGTGCAGCGGAAGTCAGCCACTCGGGCGAGGACGTCTCGGCCATGCCCTGGTGTCAGACACCACGCTCTCCTGACAGGTCGCTCGGGCGGGGTATGCAGGGCAAACACATCGCCAGGTAGAGCGGACACGTCCGCCCGGGCGATGCCCTGGTGTCAGACACCTTTGGAAATCTCTTGGAAAGAGCCACGCGCTAGACGCGTCTCAGCAGGATGAGCGCGCGTGCGTCGACCGTCACCTGTGCGCGCGCGGGCACGACGCCCTCGGGCGCACCCTCCCCGGTCGCGAGCTCCACCTCCCAGCGCGCGCCGAAGCGGCGCGTCGGAAGGGTGAAGGTGATCGACTCGCCGTACGCGTTGAAGAGAAGGAGGAACGAGTCGTCGGCGATCCCCTCGCCGCTCGCCGTCTTGCCCGGGATCTCCTGCCCGTTCAAGAAGACGCCGAGCGTGTGCGCGTCCTGCCTCTGCCACTCCTTCTGCGTCATCCGCCGGCCGTCCGGCCGGAACCACCAGACGTCCGGCAGCCCGGAGCCGCGCACCTCGCGACCGGTGAGGAACGCTTCGCGCCGAAAGACCGGATGGTCGCGCCGGATCCGGATCAGACGCTTGACGAACTCGACCAGCTCTGTGTCGGCGTCTTCCCAGTTGAACCACGAGAGCTCGTTGTCCTGGCACCACGCGTTGTTGTTGCCGCGTTGCGTGCGTCCGAACTCGTCGCCGCCGAGCAACATGGGCGCGCCCTGGGAGAGCAGGAGCGTCACGAGGAAGTTGCGCTGCTGGCGCGCGCGCAGGGCATTGATCTCCGGATCGTAGGTCGGCCCTTCGACACCGTGATTCCACGAGCGGTTGTCGTCGGTCCCGTCCCTTCCGTTTTCGCCGTTTGCGTCGTTGTGTTTGTCGTTGTACGAAACGAGGTCGCGCAACGTGAAGCCGTCGTGCGCGGTGACGAAGTTGATGGACGCGAACGGCGCCCGTCCGTCCGCTTGATAGAGGTCGCTCGAGCCGGTGAACCGCGACGCGAACTGGCCGACGTTCGCCTGCGCGCGCCAGAAGTCGCGCATGGTGTCGCGGTAGAGGCCGTTCCACTCCGCCCAGAGGACGGGGAAGTTGCCGACCTGGTAGCCTCCGGGCCCGACGTCCCACGGCTCGGCGATCAGCTTCACCTGCGACAGCACCGGGTCCTGGTGGATCGTGTCGAAGAACGCGGAGAGACGATCCACCTCGTAGAACTCACGCGCGAGCGCCGACGCGAGGTCGAATCGGAACCCGTCGACGTGGCACTCGACGACGAAATAGCGCAGCGAGTCCATCATCAGCCGCAACACCGACGGGTGCACCGGGTTGAGCGAGTTGCCCGTCCCGGTGAAGTCCTGGTAGAAGCGAGGCTCGTCCGGCAGCAGCCGGTAGTAGCTCTGGTTGTCGACACCCTTGAAGGACAGCATCGGCCCGAGATGGTTGCCTTCTGCCGTGTGGTTGTAGACGACGTCGAGGATCACCTCGATGCCCGCCTGGTGGAGCGCCTTGACCATCCCCTTGAACTCGCGCACCTGCTCGCCTCGCGAGCCCGTCGCCGCATAGAGCGCGTGCGGCGCGAAGTACCCGATCGAGGAGTAGCCCCAGTAGTTCGTCAACCCGCGATCGCGAAGGAACCCCTCGTCGGCGATGTGGTGCACGGGCAGGAGCTCGACCGCGGTGACGCCGAGGTTCGTGAGGTACTCGATCGCGGCGTCCGACGCAAGACCCGCGTACGTCCCGCGTAGGTCATCGCGAACACCCGGGAGCTTCTTCGTGAAGCCCTTGACGTGAACCTCGTAGATCACCATCTCGGGCCACGGATGGTCCGGCGTGCGGTCGTCCTGCCAGTCGAAGCTCGTGTCGACGACGATCGACTTCGGGATCGCGGGACTGCTGTCGACGTCCGACATGCGAAGATCGGCGTCGCCGTCGCTTCCTGCGATGTACGGCAGGGTGCTCGGATCGCCCGACGCGACCGGGCCCTCGATCGCCTTCGCATACGGATCGATCAGTAGCTTGTGCGGGTTGAACCGCCGTCCCGTCAGAGGGTCGTAGGAGCCGTGCACGCGGTAGCCGTAGCGCCGGCCCGGTCCCACCTCCGGCAGGTAGCAGTGCCAGTTGAATGCCGTCCGCTGTTCGACCTCCACGCGTGTCTCGCGATCGTCGGGGTCGAAGAGACAGAGCTCGACCCGCTCTGCGTTCTCCGAGAAGAGAGAGAAGTTCGTCCCACGTCCGTCCCAGTTCGGTCCGAGAGGGAAGGGGCGGCCCGGCCAGATCTCCATCAGTGCCGTAGCTCCACTCGCCGCGAGCCGAAGTCCACACTGAGCTCGACGTGCCCACGACGGACGCGCAGGACCCGGGCCTCGTCGTCCGCCTCGAGAATCTCGAGCTCGCGCGGCAGCCGTCCACGCAGCTCCAGGAGCTCCCGGTACAGCGGATCGGCTTCACGCGGCTCGAGCTTCGAGCGCAGGAACGTGTCGAGCGCCTGCGGATCCGGAATCTCGTCGCTCGTGAACGACGAGAACGCGGCAAACTCCTGCTTGCGACCCTCGCGCGTCGCGTTTGCGATCCCGGAATCGATGTGGTCGGTGAAGAACTGGAACGGGTGGTCCTCGTGCCACTCCTCTCCCATGAAGAGGAGTGGCGTGCACGGCGAGAAGAGCGTCAGTGCGGCCGCGACGCGCAGCGCGTCGGGCCGCAGCCGGTCGCCGAGCGCACGGTTGCCGACCTGGTCGTGGTTCTGGGCGCAGATCACGAGTCGGCGCGGATCGCGGTCCTGCCCCTGGAGCTCTGCGGCGAGCCGGCTCACCGAGCCGTAGGACGCGTAGTAGCCGTCCTGCTCGCCGGTGAGCAGCACGTGCAGGTCGTGGTGCGAGGCGTCGACCCACTGCGCGTCATGACCCCACTCGTCGAGCGGGCGCCAGTCGCCGACCTCGCTCTCCGAGACGACGAGCGTACGCGAGTCGACGGCGCGCACGCGCTCGCCGAGCTCTCTCAAGATGTGATGGGGCGTCTCGTCCGCGATCGCCCACACCGCGTCGAGCCGCAGCCCGTCGACGTGGTAGTCCCGCACCCAATGCTCGGCGTTCTGGAGCGCCCACTCGCGCACGCCTCGCCGCGTGTAGTCGACGGCCTCTCCCCAGACGGTTCGACGGAGCGACGACAGATAGGGGCCGAACGCGGTGAGCGACTCGCTCCCTGGACCGAGGTGGTTGTAGACGACGTCGAGAACGACGCCGAGCCCCACGCCGTGTGCCGCGTCGACGAGGCGGGCGAGACCGTGCGGGCCGCCGTAGGCAGCGTGCGGGGCCGATGTGTAGAGCCCGTCGTACCCCCAGCCGCGCTCGCCGGGAAACGTCGCGACGGGCATGAGCTCGATCGCGGTGACCCCGAGCTCGCGCAGCGCCGGCAAGCGGGAAACGACCGCGTCGAACGTCCCGTCGTCGGTGAACGTGCCGACGTGCAGCTCGTAGAGGACGAGCGCGTCCAGCGAGAGCCCCTCCCAGGCGCCGTCGGTCCAGGGAAAGGCGGCGTGATCGACGACCGCCGAGGGCCCGCGGACGCCGTAGGGCTGATGCGCCGAGCACGGGTCCGGGTACGTCTCGACGCCGTCGAGTACGAGCAGGTACTCGGTACCGGCCTCGCCCGGGAAGCGTCCGCCGTAGACCCCGTCCTCTTGCGCCTCGAGCTCGTGCGCGCCGTCGGGCGCATGCACCGCGAGCGTGTGGGCGCGCGGAGCCCAGACAGTCAGGTCCACGCTGCCGTCGCCGCGCGGGACCGCACCGAGGCGGCTTCCGATCTGACTAGCGGCCGACGGCGTAGCCCTGCATCCCCCGCGGGTTCGCCGCCGCCTTCAACTGGCCGTCGGCTGCACGGCCGACCGCGCTGACGCGCCCGAGCGACCACGGCGGCGACACGTCCACCCGGTGGCCGCGCTCGACGAGGCCCTCGATCGCCTCCTCGCCGGCGCGATCCTCGACGGCGACGTGACGGGGGCGCGTCTGCCGCGGATAGAACGAGCTCGGGAACGCCTCGGTGTGATGCCCCGGCGCGTCGATCGCCCGCTGCAGGTCCATGTCGAACTGGACGTGCGCGAGAAACGTGTTGAGTGCCCACTGGTCCTGCTGGTCACCGCCGGGGGTTCCGAGTGCCAGATACGGCTCGCCGTCACGACCGACGAGCGTCGGCGAGAGCGTCGTGCGCGGCCGCTTGCCCGGCTCGAGCGAGTTCGGCAACCCCTCCTCGAGCCAGAACATCTGCGCCCGCGTGCCGAGGCAGAAGCCGAGCTCCGGCATGACCGGCGCTCCCGAGAGCCAACCGCCGCTCGGCGTCGCGGAAACCAGGTTTCCGAACCGGTCGACGACGTCGACGTGCACGGTGTCTCCCCGCGTGGGCTCGCCGACGCCGGGCGCGACGCGAGCGCCGAGCACCGGCGTCGCGAGGTGCGGCTCTCGGCCGCCGGGCGAGCCGGGACGCAGCTCCGCCGACGCCTCCACGCCGACGAGCGAGCGGCGCTCGTTGGCGTACTCGCGCGAGAGAAGCTCCTCCGTCGGCACGTCGACGAAGGCCGGATCGCCGTACCAGGCCTCGCGATCTGCGAACGCGAGCTTCGCGCACTCGGTCACGGTGTGCACGTAGTCGGCGCTCGCATGGCCCATTCCAGCGACGTCGAAGCCTTCGAGCAAGCGCAGCTGTTGCAGGAAGACCGGAGCCTGACTCCACGCCCCGGCCTTCACGACCGTCAAGCCGGCGTAGTCGACCGCGAGCGGCGCCTCGTACGTCGGCCGCCAATCGCGCAGATCGTCCTCCGCAAGCAAGCCCGTGTGGCGCTCGCCGGAGCTGTCGAGCCAGTCGCGCTGCTGGAACTCGAGGAACGCGGCGGCGACGAACCCGCGGTACCAACAGTCGAGCGCGGCGTCGGGGTCGCCGTTCGACTCCTCGAGGATGCGCACGTACGTTGCCGCGAGAGTCCGGTTGCGGTGGAGCGTGCGGGGGACGGGCACGGGCAGATACACCTCAGCCGAGGTCGTCCACTCGTCGCGGAAGAGCTGCTCGACGTCGCGAATCGAAGCGGCGATTCGGGGCAGCACGGGATAGCCGTGCTCGGCGTATCCGATCGCGAAGCGCAGCACGTCACCGAGCGGGAGCGTGCCGTGGTCGCGCAGCATCGTCAGCCAGCCGCCGAACGCGCCGGGCACCACGGCGGCGAGGGGTCCTGTTCCGGGGACGAGCGCGAGGCCGAGCTCGTCGCGGTAGCGCTCGATCGTGGCCGCCTTCGGCGCCGGCCCCTGCGCGCAGAGGACGACGGGCTCGCCGCCTGCCGGCCAGAGCAGCGCGGGTAGATCGCCCCCGGGTCCGTTCAGGTGCGGTTCGACGACCTGGAGGGTGAAGCCCGCCGCGACGGCTGCGTCGAAGGCGTTGCCGCCTTGCTCGAGCACGGCCATCCCGGCAGCCGACGCGAGCCAGTGCGTCGATGCGACCATGCCGAAGGTGCCGCGAAGCTCGGGGCGAGTCGTGAACACGCCCCGACGATAAGCAATCCGCGGCGCGTCACGCCGGAGGGTCGTTGTGCGGATCGAGGAACGTCCCGGGCGCCGGCGGAGTGACGTGAATCGGCTTGCCGAAGCCGAAGAGATGCGCACGCAGCGAGAACGTCGTTCGTCGGTCGGCAGTGTGCCCGGTGACGACGATGCGGTGGACGAGCCCATCGGTCCCCACGTTTGCCGAGATGCGCAGGCCTCGAAACTCGAGGCCTCCGGTCAGATTTGCGAGCCCGGTGCGGACGGCGGGGCTGTCGTAGGCGATCGTCCCGTGAAACGAGCGCGAACCGTGCGAGGCCCGCTTCATGTGCGCGGCCCTGAGCAGGCGAAGGAGCGGAGCCGGCGTCAGCGCATGCACGGACCTGAGATCGTTCGAGCTCTTCGGCAGGTCGGAGAGTCGCAGCCGCAGCCACCGCACCTTGCCGAACACGGCGACTGAGCTAGGCGCATGCTCGTAGAGGAATGGGCCGTCGATGAGCGCAGCGCTGCGCGCTCCCGGGATCCTCGTGCCGTCGGGCATCGTCGTGTCACCCATGCGCAGCGACACCGAGATCGTCGTCCTGGCCGCCTGGCCGTGCACGTGCAGCGATACCGGCGACGCGTCGCGCGTCATTCGCACGTGGATCGCGTAGCGCTCGGAGCTCGTGGACGCGGTGTCGGCGACGGCCCGGCGCAGGCTCGGCGTTCGAGCTCCGTGATCGCCGTTCGCTGCGAATGCGACCGAGCCGGCGACGAGCGCGATCAGAGAGAGAGCGGCCGCGATGCGCATCAGGACCCTGAACATCGGTCTTCAGGATGAACGGCACGATCCGCCGACCGGGTACGGGTCGGCTCTACTCCGGCACGAGCCAGACGGCGCCGAGCGGCGGCAGCGTCAGGAGCGCGGAATACGGCTGCTCGTGCCACGGCACGATCTCGGCCTCGACCCCGCCGAGGTTGCCGACGCCCGAGCCGCCGTAGTACGCCGAATCGGTGTTCAGGAGCTCGCGCCAGCGGCAGCAGACGGGCATGCCGACGCGGTACTCGTAGCGCGGGACCGGCGAGAGGTTGAGCACGCAGACCACGGGCCGCTCGCCCTTCGCGTCGAGCCGTGCGAAGGCAAGCACGTTGTTCTGGGCGTCGTTCGCCTCGAGCCAGCGGAAGCCGGACGGATCGTCGTCGACCTCGTAGAGCGCCGCGTGCGCGCGGTACGCCGTGTTGAGGTCGCGCACGAGCGACCGAACGCCTTCGTGCTCGGCGTACTCGAGCAGATTCCAGTGCAGCGATCCGTCGTAGTTCCACTCGTCCCACTCGCCGAGCTCGCAGCCCATGAAAAGGAGCTTCTTGCCGGGGTGAGCCCACATGTATGCGTAGAGCGCACGGAGGTTCGCGAACTTCTGCCAGCGATCGCCCGGCATCTTGTCGAGCAGCGAACGCTTGCCGTGCACCACCTCGTCGTGCGAGAGCGGCAGGATGAAGTTCTCGCTGAACGCGTACATGAGCGAGAACGTGAGCGTGTGATGGTGGTAGCGGCGGTGGACGGGGTCCTTCTGGAAGTACGACAGCGTGTCGTGCATCCACCCCATGTTCCACTTGAAGCCGAAGCCGAGTCCGCCGAGGTACGTCGGGCGTGAGACGCCCGGCCACGCGGTCGACTCCTCGGCCGCGGAGACGATGCCGGGCGCGTGGGCGTAGATCGTCTCGTTCACGCTCTTCAGGAAGTCGACTGCCTCGAGGTTCTCGCGGCCGCCGTACCGGTTCGGCATCCACTCGCCTTCCTTGCGCGAGTAGTCGAGGTAGAGCATCGACGCGACGGCATCGACGCGTAGCCCGTCGGCGTGGTGCTCGCGCAGCCAGTAGAGGGCGTTCGAGAGCAGGAAGTTCCTCACCTCGCTGCGGCCGAGGTTGAAGATGAGCGTCCCCCAGTCGGGATGCGCCCCGAGGCGCGGATCGTCGTGCTCGTACAGCGCCGTTCCGTCGAAGCGGGCGAGCGCCCATTCGTCCCGCGGGAAGTGCGCCGGCACCCAATCGAGGATCACGCCGATGCCCCTGCTGTGCAGGCGGTCGACGAAGGTGCGGAAGTCGTCGGGCGTCCCGAAGCGTGACGTCGGCGCGAAGTAGCCCGTCACCTGGTAGCCCCACGAACCGGCGAAGGGATGCTCCATGACCGGCATCAGCTCGACGTGCGTGAAGCCGAGATCCTGCACGTAGTCGCCGAGCTCGTCGGCGAGCTCGAGATACCCGAGTGGACGGTTCCCCTCGACCGGGTTGCGCCGCCACGAGCCGAGGTGGACCTCATAGATGCTCATCGGCCCTCTGAGGGGGTCCGAGGAGCTGCGGTGTTGGAGCCACCGCTCGTCGTTCCACTCGTGCTTCGACTGGTAGACGACCGATGCAGTCTTCGGAGGAACCTCCGTCGCGAACGCAAGCGGGTCCGCTTTGAGCAGCAGTCGGTTCTCCGCGGTATGGACCTCGAACTTGTACTCGGTCCCCGAGCGAACGTCCGGAACGAAGAGCTCCCAGATCCCGCTCGCGCCGAGCGACCGCATTGGATGGAGACGGCCGTCCCACGAGTTGAAATCGCCGACCACGGACACGCCGCGAGCGTTCGGCGCCCACACCGCGAACGACGTCCCCACGACGCCGTCCATCTCGCGCACATGCGCGCCGAGGCGCGCATAGAGGTCTTCGTGCCTGCCCTCGAGCGCGAGGTGGAGGTCGAGCTCGCCGAGCGTCGGCAGGAACGAGTACGGGTCGCGGAGCGTGTACGTGTTGCCGTCCGGATATTCGACCTCGAGCTCGTAGGCGAACGGCAGCTTGGCCTTCGGCAGCATCGCCTCCCAGAGCCCTGCCGGATCCTTCAGCTCGGCTTCGACCGCCGCCGTCTCGTGATCGGCCGGCTGCACGCGCACCGCCTGCGCCTCCGGCCGATACGCGCGCACGACGACGCCGCCGTCGGCCTGGTGCGCGCCGAGAACAGCATGCGGATCCGTGCCGAGCTCGATCATCCTGGTGTCCCGCTCCGCCAAAAGCGGCGTCCGACACCGCTTTTCAGGAAACCCCTGCAACCAGGTTGCAGAGCAACCTGGTTGCATCCCTGGCGAAACTCGCGCCTCACGCCGTCGTCGCCTGCTCGATCATCCTGGTGTCTGACTCCGCCGAAGGCGGTGTCTGACACCGCTTTGCGGGAACGCCCGCGAAACGCGAAGCGGTGCACCCCGCAACCAGGTTGCAGAGCAACCTGGTTGCATCTCTGGCGAAACTCGCGCCTCACGCCGTCGTCGCCTGCTCGATCAAGCGCTGGATGCCGGCGACGGGGATCCCGACCCAGTCGGGGCGGTTGTCCAGCTCGTAGCGCAGCTCGTAGACCGCCTTCTCGAGCTCGAACACCGAGAGCATGCGCTCGACCGCGACGGGGCCGGACGGCAGGAGCCCCGCATCGGCGGTCTCGAGATAGCCGTCGAGGAATTGTGCGCGCGCTTGCTGTTCCCAGCCTTCCGGCGCGGGGACGCCGCGCAACAGCTCCGCCGCCGTCGCCACGTACGCGAACGAGCGAAGCATCCCGGCCACGTCGCGAAGCGGCGAGCGCTTGCGGCGACGCTCGGCCACCGAGCGTGCGGGCTCGCCTTCGAAGTCCAGCACCACCCAATCGTCATTGGCCCAGAGCGTCTGCCCGAGGTGGTAGTCGCCGTGCGTCCGAATCACCTTCCCCGTCGTGCCCGCATAGGCCAGCAGACGGAGCTGCTCGCGCACCTCCTCGCCGCGGCCGCGGATCGGCTCGATCCGCTCGTCGTCGTCGGGGAGCGTCAGGAAGACGCGCTCGATCTCCTCGTCGACCGTCGCCGTCAACAGTCCGAGCGACTCGACCGACGGCTCCTCCGCGCAGAACGCGGCCTCGGTCGCATCCGACCCGAGCACCGTGTGCATCTCGCCAGTCACCTCGCCGAGCCTGTGCAGCCGCTGTAGGAATCCCTCCGGCCGTTCGGCGATCTCGTCGAGCGCGAGCTCCCAGCCGTCGAGGCCTTCGCCGACGTACTCCTGCAGGATCCCGAGCGTCGCGCCGAGCGGACCGCCGGAGTACGCGTACCAGCCGCCGAGCGGCGCGATGTTCGCAAAGCCGTGCTCGGTCAGGAAGCGGAGCATCTCGAGCTCGGGGTTGATGCCCGGCTCGAGCCGGCGGAAGACCTTGAGGATCAGCTCGTCGTCGAAGACGACCGACGTGTTCGACTGGTCCGCCCCGACCGGGCGGGCCTCCAGCAGCTCGCGGCCGAGCCCTGCGAAGCCCTCGATCGGCGCGAACTCGACGATTCCCTCCGCGCCCTGCAGCGTCAGGCCCGAGCGCATCGCGCTGACGAGCTCGCGTGCGACCTGCGGATCCTCGAGCCCGTCGAACTCCAACGCGTCGCCGCGCAGCATGTAGAGGAGTTGATAGATGTCGTGCGCGCCCGTGTCGTAGCGCATCTCGACGATTGCGAGCGCGAGCTGCGGCTCGGTCGTCCGCAAAAGGATCGAGTCGAGCACCTGCGCATGCGCGACCGCGCGCGACTTCGCGCCGTACCACCGCTGCTGCGTCACATACTCGATGAGATCTCTCTCGTCGAAGCTCATTCAGCAGCCTTGAGCTGGAACCAGAAGAAGCCGCGCGGTGCGAGCGTCAACAGGTACGGCAGCTCCCCGATCGCAGGGAAGCGGGTTCGCCCGAACATCTCCTCGGGGACCATACCGGCGAACTCCGAGAGGTCGAGCTCCACGGCCTGCGCCGAGCGCGCGACGTTGTGCACGCACAGGACGATGTCCTCTTCCCAGCGCCTGACATGCGCGAAGATCTTCGTGTTCTCGGGGCTCAACGGCTCGTATGTGCCGAGCCCGAATACAGGATGCTCCTTCCGGAGCGCGATGAAACGGTGCAGCCAGCGCAAGAGCGACGTCGGCGTCCTCAGCTGCGCCTCGACGTTCACGCCGGCGTATCCGTACACCGGGTCCATCAACGGCTGCAGGTACAGCTGCGCCCAGTCGGCCCTCGAGAACCCGGCGTTCCGGTCTCCGGTCCATTGCATCGGCGTCCGGACGCCGTCGCGGTCGCCCAGGTAGACGTTGTCGCCCATACCGACCTCGTCCCCGTAATAGAGAACCGGCGAACCCGGCAGCGAGAAGAGGATCGCGTGCATCAGCTCGATCTCGTCGCGGCCGTTGTCGAGCAGGGGCGCAAGACGCCGGCGGATCCCGAGGTTGATCTTCATGCGCGGATCCTTCGCGTACTCGGCGTACATGTAGTCGCGCTCCTCGTCGGTCACCATCTCGAGCGTGAGCTCGTCGTGGTTGCGGAGGAAGAGACCCCACTGCGCGCCCCATGGGATATCCGGCGTGCGCCCGAGGATCTCGTAGAGCGGCGTCGCGTCCTCGCGCCGCACCGACATGAACATGCGCGGCATGACGGGAAAGTGGAAGGCCATGTGGCACTCGTCCCCGTCGCCGAAGTATTCGACCACGTCCTCGGGCCACTGGTTGGCCTCGGCGAGCAGCACCCTGTCGGGGTAGCGCGCGTCGATCTCGGCTCGCACGCGCTTCAGGTACTCGTGCGTCTCGGGAAGGTTCTCGCCGTTCGTGCCGTCGCGCTCGTAGAGGTACGGCACTGCGTCGAGGCGGAAGCCGTCGATGCCCAGATCGAGCCAGAAGCGCAGGACGTTCAGCATGGCCTCCTGCACCTCGGGGTTCGCGTAGTTCAGGTCGGGCTGGTGGTGGAAGAAGCGGTGCCAGTAGTACTGCCCGCGCAGGGGATCGAACGTCCAGTTGGACGGCTCGCTGTCGATGAAGATGATGCGGGCCTCGGTCCAC